>DAOTJI010000065.1:0-15474 GCA_035448625.1 Smithellaceae bacterium
AGGATCTGTGTTAATAGAACGCCCCCTCAGGTCTTCTCCGACTGAGGGGGTTTTTATTGGACCGGCCGTGAGTTTTTCTTGCGTTTGTGGACGTTTCCCCGGGAATGTCGGCGTTTTGTTCCCTGGGTGACTATGGAACGTAGGCGCCTGCGCCGATAAAATAGTTTGTGCCGGCAATGACTTCCACATAAGTCAGTTTTCTGAATTCACCTTTCCCGCCCGGCTTCGGCCAGTAATGTTCAAAAAAACCGCCGCCTTTTTTCGCGGTGGCGATCGCCATGCGCACATCATAGAAGCCCCTGGCATCCCGGTGATCCACCAGATTCTTGCCCTCCAGGTCAGGCATGCCGCCGTGTCCTATCACCACGCCATCCAGCGTATAGACGTAGACATATCCGCTGTCGTCCGGAAAAAAGCGGACCGCTTTGACAAATCTTCGAATCAGGTCTCTCTTTTCGGTTTCACCGGCGGCACTTTTGAGCAGTTCGCCGAGCGATAAACCGGATGCATGAATCACCGTATGCAGGATCTCCTTCGTGCAGGCGTTGTTCGGCTCGGCCGCAAGTCCCTGAGTCACGGTTAAAAACAATAAGGCGACAGGAATCAGCAGAAAAACTTTCCTTGACGGCTTCACGGCAAATAGACATGTGAAGATCATGGTTTTTATCTCCTCCGAACGCCAATATCTTTTATATGATCTCCGCGACCGCCCTGATCCACCCGGCGCTTGCGCCCTTTATTTTCACCGGAAAGCAGTAAAACCTGAAGCCGGTTGATGGAATTTTTTCCAGATTGGCCAGCTTTTCAATCTGAAAATATCCCTTGTCGATTCCCGCAAAATGTCCTTCCCAGATCAGCGAAGCGTTTTTGGTGCGGCTGAACTCTTCGGCCTGGAAGGGCAACGGCCGATCCCAGCTCCAACCGTCCGTCCCGACGACATGGACACCCTGGTCCAGAATCCAAAGCGTCGCCTCCCGACTGAAACCGCATCCCTTCACTAGATATTCGGGCGTGCCCCAGTAAGGCGCCGCGCCGCTTTGCGCCAGAAATACATCCCCCGGCCTGAGCGCATAGCCCATTTGATTGAGCTTGGATTGAACATCTTCAACCGTGATATTGTATCCGTCCGGCAGTGCAGAAAAATCCAGCTTCACGCCGTTTCCGACTCCCCATTCCAGGGGAAACTGATCGATGGTCAGAGCCGGCTTGCCCCGGTCTTGAGTGGGATGATAATGCCAGGGCGCATCCATGTGCGTGCCCGCGTGCGTCGAAACCTCCAGGATTTCAAGCGCCCATCCCAATCCTTCCGGCAGGTCGGAAGCCGTCAATCCGGGATAGAAGGCCTTCATGCTTTCAGCCCCCAGCGCATGATCCACGTACATGATTTTGGGAATCATCATCGGCGGATCGCTGGGCAACCCGCTTTCGATGGCCACGGAAAGGTCAATGAACCGGCTCATACCAGCAACTCCTTTCTGACGAAGAAGAAACGATCCCCTTGAAAAAAGAAAATTTTATGATCCGCAGAGCCCGGCAACGTGTTTCACCTGGGCGCTCAGATTCGTCATGTAGGAATTTCTTTCCTGTAAGATGCCGCCCTTGACGTCATACTCGGTGCGTGCCATTTCTTCCGTGGCCCTTTGCGCATCACCGTCCGCGGATGCCAGGTAGGTTTCGATCAACCGGCGGTATCGGTAGGTTTCCGCAAGGGAACGCTGCAAAAAATCCTCCGCGTCCCGGCCGCTCAGCACCCAGCCGTGCCCCAGGCAAATCAATGACGGCTTCAACTTGATCATTTGCCCGAGCGAATCGATATAATCCTGATAGGAGGAAAGAAATTCAACCTGCATTTCGCCCGCTGTTTGACCCTGAAGGACTCCGGCGGATTCGCCGGGAAACAGGGCTTGAATCTCCGGAAAGTAGAACGTCAGCGAGTCTTTGGTGTGGCCGGGCGTCTCATAAACGCGACAGGTGAGACCGCCCAGATCCAGTTCGTCTCCCTGTTTGAGCAAAATGTCGAGATCAAACGGTTTCAGCGTCAGATCTTCACCGGTGGTATTGTATTTGAGCAATTCAACATGGTTGGCGCTGAGGCGGTTCATTATGTCCAGAACGCTCGGCTTTTGCATAAGGCTTGCCAGCCTTTCATGCGCCCCGATCTTCAGGCCGGGAATGTGCCGTTTCAAATAAGCGGCGGCACCGATGTGATCATAATGCGAATGAGTGAGAAAAAGGCAATCAAGCCGTCCGGCGCCGCCAAGAATCTCCCGAATGAGCGCGAGATAGCGGGGGCCCAGAAGATTCACCCCCGCGTCAATCAACAGATTCTTTTTTTCCCCCAGAACCAGGTAAACGGGATACCAGGCATTCGGGATGGCGGTGATCCGCTCGTGGATTTGACCTTTGGCCTGTTTTTTCATAAAAAACCAAACCGGGTGGATGGAGAACGCTCGCGCGTCACTCGTAGAACAAGCCGCCGCCCTCGACTTTGACTCTGTACATCGCCTCATCCGCACAGCGCATCAGGCCTTCAATATCGCCGGAATCATCGGGATAAAGGGCCATGCCCATACTGAACGCCGCGATGAATTCCTTTTCTCCGATCGAAATCGGTTTCTGAAAGCCTTCGATGATCCTTTCTCCGATCATTTTCACGTCCTCGCGGCTGGAGACTTCCGGAAGAATAATGACGAACTCGTCCCCGCCGATGCGGGCCACCGTATCCTGCTCCCGCACCGCCCCTTCCAGGCATCGGGCCACTCCGACCAGAAGCTTGTCTCCGGCATCATGCCCGTAGGTATCGTTGACGGCCTTGAAGCGATCCAGATCGAGCATCATGAGGCCGAACCGCCATTGCTTCCGTTTGGCCTGGGCCAGGACCATGGCGGCGCGGTCGTAAAAGAGGGCACGGTTGGGAAGACCCGTCAGAATGTCATGGTAGGCCATCCACTGAATTTTATCTTCTCTTTGCTTGCGATCCGTCACATCCCGGACAATCCCCCGGAATCCAATCGGCTGTCCCGCGTCATCGCGTATCAGCGACGTGGAGACCTCAATGAACTGATGGATCCCATCCACACGAACCGCTTCCCAAGCCAGGTTTTTCAGTGGTTCACCGGTCTCATAAACTTTATAGAACGCCTGGTATATTTTAGGCCAGTTCTCTTTCGGTGAGAACTCGCGAAAATTCATGCCGATGAAGGTTTCCCGATCGGTGCCGGTGATTTTCATACAGGGATCGCTGGCAAAGATAAGATCTCCTTTGAGGTTCACTTCGAAATAGCCGTCCTCGATATTCTCGATAATCGTTCGGTAGCGCTCCTCGCTGGCCCGCAATTCTTCTTCCTTCTTTTTCCGTTCCGTAGTGTCGGAAATCGAACCGATCATGGCCGGCTTGCCTTCATAATGGATAAAGGTCGCCCCGAAATCGCCGACTCTTGTCTCGCCGGTTTTTGTCAGATAGCTGATTTCATAATTGGATACAACTTCTTCCCCCCGTTGGCGGGCCAGTCCCTGATCCCGGACAAAATCTCTCATCTCCGGCGCAATCAGGTCCCAGAAACGGACTTCCCGCAAATCGTCCATCGTGTATCCGGAAAGAATCGTAAAAGCCTTGTTGATGTAACGAAATTTCTCCCCCTGAACGACGAAAATCGCGACAACCGTGCTATCCGTAAGGGCCCGGAACGTTTCTTCGCTCTGGCGAAGGTGGTTTTCGATTTCTTTTCTTTGCGTGACATCCCGTCCGCCCAGAACGGCGCCTACGATTTTTCCCGCTTCGTTACGAATGGGGGTGCCCAGAACTTCAAACCAGAAAAAACGGCCGTCCCGATGCCGAATGCGGATTTCCGTCTTGTTTTTCCCTTGCTTTCCCCCCTTTTTCAAAACCAGCATGGCGCGGGAAAGATCTTCTTCATGGATATAGGAAATCACCGAACGCCCGATCAGCTCGGCAATTTCATAGTCCAGCACCTGTTTGACCGAGGGAGAGATGAATTCGATGATTCCCTCCAGGTTGACCTGGAGAACCAGATCCTCCATGTTGTCCGTTATCCTGCGGAGCCGTTCCTCGCTTTTCTGAAGGGCCTGCTGTATCCGGCGCATTTCCGTGACGTCGCTCATCTGGCAGATCGTCCACACCTTCCCTTCACGGTTACGGAAGGTGGATGCTTTCAGCTCTGAATGTCGCTGAGAACCATCCTTCATAACAAAAGTAAAATCATATTTTGAAGGCGGGGATTTTCCCTGCTGACGCTGCCGATAGCGTTCAACAATGACAGACCGTTTATTCTCGGGAAGAAAATCCAGAAAATTGTGATGAAGGTATTCCTGACGGGAAAACCCCGAAACACGGCAAGCGGTTTCATTGACATAGATAATGCGGAACTGATCGTCGAGAATCAGCATCGCGTCCTGGGAGTTTTCAACAATGGCGCGATAAAATTCCTCGTTTTCCGGAAGAGCGATTTCATCCTGCTTGCAGGCTATTCCACCGTTCAATGTTTCCATTGTGCGTCTTATCACCTACCCAACAGTTGAATTCAAAATATTCAGGCACGAGCATGCCGGAAAAGCGATTCTTTTTTTTCAGTTCAGCAAATCCGCGATTTTCTATATAAAATAATTCTATAAGTCAAGGTAAAATGCACGGCAAATACAATGCTTCCGAAAGGCTCTTTCGAAATGCCCCGCACCGGAAAAATCTTTATTATCATTGCGGATTCTGAAAGAAAGCCCGCGTTTTATTTTTTCAGCATTTCCCGGATTTCATCCTTCAGGGCCATCTTGTTCACCTTGCCGCTCGCCAGCAGAGGAAGCATCGGCCGGATGAAAAACTTTTTGGGGACCTTGAAGTTGGCCAGGGAGTTTTTGCACAATTCGCGCAGGTCCTCTTCCGTAACGTTTTGCCCCGGCGTCGGCATGACGAAGGCCCATCCGACTTCCTGGTAGATGTCGTCCGGAACGCCGATCACGGCGGCAAAAAGAACGGCGGCATGGGACTCCATCACCTCTTCCACCTCGCGCGGATAGACATTCTCGCCTCCGCTCTTGAACATTTCGGAGAGCCTTCCGGTAATGTGAATATATCCCCGGTCGTCCAGAAACGCGAGATCGCCGGTGTAATACCAGCCGTCCCGGTCCACGACCTTAGCCGTCTCTTCCGGCTTGTTATAGTATCCCTTCATCAGAAACGGACCCCGCACGGCAATTTCGCCCGTTTTGCCCACGGGCAGCTCCCGGCGTTCTCCATCGACGATTTTCAGTTCGAACGGCTTTACGATTTTCCCCGCCGTTTTAAGAAGGGTTTCCGTATCGTCATCCTTCTCCGTGTAGGTGATGAAACCGCACACCTCCGTGCTGCCGTAGCCCGTGATGAGCTTGGCCCCCGCTTTCTGGCTGATCGGCGTGAGCAGATCCATCATGACTTTCGGCGCGGCCGCTCCGGCCCAGACAAACGCCTGAACCCGGCTGAAATCGCAGGTCCAGAATTCCGGCTGTTTGAATTCCAGCAGAAACATCACCGGCACCTGTCCGATGTGGGTGATTTTCTCCTGCTCAATGACTTTCAGCGTCTGAGACGGATCGAACTTGTCCATGCAAACGATGCAGCCGCCGGACATGATCGCCCCGAACCCGATTTCGACGTCCGCTGCGACGTGATTAATCGGAAAATGGAGAAGCCCGCGCGACTGCTGATCGAAATAGAATTTCCCGACCTCCACCCGGATGTTTTCCACAATGCTGCGGTGGGTATGGACGACCCCCTTGGGCTTTCCGGTGGATCCGGACGTATACAGGAGCAGGGCATCGTCCGTTTCCCGGATTTCCGATGCTCTTTGCTCAAGCGTGGTTGCCAGACGACTCCGGTCTTTCCCGACACAGGCCGCATAATTTTCCGCCCCGTCAAACGGTTCGCCGATCACCAGGATGTTTTGCAGGAAAGGACATTCTTTCTTGAGTACGCCGACCGTCCCGGCAAGATCCGCACCCATGTATTCCCGCAGGGTGATCAGCAATTTGGGGCGGCAGTCGTTGATCTGATAGCGAAGCTCGTCCAGCGTGTATTTCGGGGAAAGCCCCAGCCAGATCGCACCGACTTTTCCCGCCGCCATGTAGGTTGTGAGGAATTCGTTTCGTGCCATGGACAAAAGAGCAATCCGGTCGCCTTTTTCAATCCCCATCTCCATATACATCAAGGCTACCTTGTTCATCTGCGCCGCAAATTCCTGCCAGTTCAGGCGCTCATCGCCGAAAACCAGCGCTTCGCCCTGCGGCGTCTCATGGGCCCATTTTTCGACATAATGCCAGGTTTGATTCAGCTTTTCCCAGGTCATGACGCTTCCTCCCTTCTTAGTTTTTCAGTCGCATATACCCGTCACGGATCGCTTTCTTCCCTTCGGCGTTCAACACGGTGAAAAAGAGATCCGTCGCTTCCGCTGTTTCCTTCCGGCCGGTCAGGCAGACCCGGATGGATGAGCCGGGCATGACCATTCCGGAAAACCCGCAAAAGACCGTTGTCAGGCTCCGTGAATCCCCGCCTGCTTCCCGCTTCAGAAGATGATGAACGGACACGGCCAGGGTGGCCGTTCCTTGGTAAATGATTCCGGGCAATCCCACCTGATGTGCAAATTGAACGGAGGTATGAATGGGGAAGTAAATATTGGTGCATCCGTCGTAAATAAAGGGAGCCAGCGGATCAATGGGGATAACGGATTCCCACAGGACGGATTCATCGACGTGAACGGGGACGGACGGAACGGCTTGGCCGCCTTTTCCGGCATCCGCGCACTCAACGCCTCTCATCATCGCACCGAGATGTTCCGTGAAAATCGAACGGCCTCCGTCATCTCGCGCATCAAACCGGATCACCACGTAGGTCCCGGCCCGATGCGGCAGAATGGCGGCCACGGCGCCTTGAATGACCAGACGCATGCCGGGTACGAGCGGCTGGTGAAGGGAGAGATGCTCGCTGTAATGAACCTGGGTAAGGAGCACTTCCCGGGGAAATGCACGGGCCTGCAAATCTTCTCCGATGTTCTCGACGGCAGGCCAGGTCAGGGCCACCGGAAAAAGCGGCGGAGCGATAATGCCCCCGGGCTGTTCGTCGTCGAAGTAAGCCGGATGGGCGTCGCCGATTGCCGCGGCATAATTCATGGTCCGCCGCGCGTCCACCGTGCAGGTGTATTCTTTGAGCGGCGTGCCGACATAATCAGAAGTCAATTTCATAATATTTCTCCGCGCGGAATTTTTGGCTCTTTTTCTCCAACGGTTTGCCGATGCTTCTCCCTTCCCGGTGGAACCGTTCATTGGGAAAACGATGCCTTCGTGGAAAGTAAAATTGCATAATTATCGGCATTCGTCAATGAATCCCTTCAAATCTCAACGGGTTATTGCCCCCATGTTCCCTGTATGATCAGACGCTTGACTTTTCAAGTCACCAAAGATACACGTGAACCATCCATTTGCGTATTGTTACCCCAAATGAGGAGGTTTGCCTTTATGTCGGAATTGCTGAAAATGCTTGGCTGCCGCTACCCCATTATCCAAGGGCCGATCGGAATGTTCAACAGTCCGAAGATGGTTGCCGCCGTCTCCGAAGCAGGCGGCTACGGATTGTTGGCGATCGGTTTTATCGACAACACGGACACGGTGAAAAGTCTCATCGATGACGTGCGAAAGCTAACGGATAAACCTTTCGGTGCGAATATCGTGCTGATGAATCCGCACAGCGCGGAATTTCTGAAAATATTGGCCGATGCAGGCGTGAAAGCCGTTACGACTTCCGTCGGTTCTCCAAAAGACGTTTACCCTGTGATTCATGATCTGGGCATGAAAGGCATTCATGTAGTCCTTGCGCTTCAGCACGCCATCAGCGCGGTAAAGGCCGGAGCGGATGCCCTGGTGGTTGCCGGCGCGGAAGCCGGCGGGCTTCGTTCCTTACATTCCGAATCCTCCACAATGGTGCTTGTGCCTCTGGTCGCCGATCACGTGAAAGTCCCGATTGTGGCGGCGGGGGGCATTGCCGATGCCAGAGGTTACAAGGCGGCTTTCGCCCTTGGTGCCCAGGGCGTACAGATCGGCACGCGGTTTTTGGCATCCACCGAAAGCCCGGCCGGCGAGCAGTGGAAAAAAGCCATTGTGGAATGTTCCGACGGCGGCACCGGTTTGATGCCGCTGGGCAATCAAAAACTGGCGCAGAGAATGATCATCACGCCCTGGATCAAAAAGAGATTGGCCGAAATCCCGGCGGAAAAAATTGCCGATGAACTGGATCGCAACCCCGACGCCACCGGCAATTATGAGCGTGCGGCATTCGGGGGCGGCCAGATCAGCGCTTTGATCAAGGAAATCAAGCCCATTAAAACCATCATTGAGGAGATGGTTTCCTGAAAGCCTTCGTTATTATGGACCTGATCAATAGTCCACTCTTCCGGGTACAGCCGCAAGGTTCGGACCGATTTCGATGGACATGTATCGGCCTTTCTTAAAGCTGCCCGAATTGGCCACGATCGTATTCTGAAAACGCTCGATCCCGGACGCCTCGTGAATATGACCGCACAGGCACAGCGAGACAGGGTGTCTTTCAAGAAATGTTTTCACGCTTCGGCTGCCGCCCCTGAGGCCGATGAAGGATCTGTCCCGAACCCCGCAGGGCGGAGCATGAGAAATCAGGACGATTTGCGAAGCATCTTTGACCTGCTCGTATCCCGCCTGGAGCTCCAAAGCGATCTCTTCCTCCGTGTAGGTGGTGGCCGTTTTGATGGGCGTGGGCGAGGACCCGCCCAGACCGAAAAAGCCGATTCCCTCCAGCACCCTTCCCTTTCCATGCAGGCTATACCCTTTTTCCTCAAGAAAATCCTTGACTTCAATCTTATCCCAGTTGCCATGGACGGCAAGGATGCCCTTTGAAAATTGTTCAAGGCAGGCAATGACGTCGACCGCTTCAGCGCGCGTTTGGGTGTGTGTAATATCCCCGGCAACGACAACCAGGTCCGATTCGCGAATGAGCGCCGCAGCCCTTTCAATCGGCTTGGTCGCCCCATGGATGTCACTTACGGCAAATAGCTTCATAGCTCTCCCGGCTTTGCTTTGTGTTTCCATGTCGTTAAATCAGGATTCCCTTGACACGCCGTTTCGTCTTTCTTATAGTTGCGCCCAAAATACATCTACGGCAAGGCTAAAAATCATGTATCATCTCGCATCCGACGAAAAAATCGTTTGGGAAGAACACGCCCGGCAAACGGTGGACGGAAAACTCACCCCCCGGTCCTCGCTGGACGGCATCCGGCCCGCCCTGCGCGCGCACTTTCATTTCTACATCGGCGGTCTGGCGGCCGGTCTCGGAAATCCGCAAAAAGCGGCGGACTGGTTTCGGGAAGGGGCGCTTGAAGAAGACGGAATCTTCAACGCGATTATGGCTTCCTACCTGGATCGGCACGACGGCCGGTTTTACATGCCGGAAAAAATCTTTGCCGATCCGCGCGATTACGAACATTTCACCACCGTGCCGGCGATCGTCGGCATGCGGGAAAAGTTTCTCCGGTTTGCCTCTTCCTCCCTGCCTTGCTTTGCGGCGCCCCTGACGGTTCTGGACGTAGGCTGCGGCGACGGCAGCCTTCTGATGCTTCTGTTGCAGCGTCTGATGAAAACCGGCCGCTCACAAAAAATCGACCGCGCCATTCTGGTGGATTCTTCGGCGTCCATGCTGAAGGTCGCAGAAGGAAAGCTCCGGCAGGCGTTTCCCGATCTGTACGTTGATCCGCGCCACGGCCGGATTCAGGAGCACGCCGGGGAACTCCCCTCCGGCATTGACGTCGCGCTCCTGTCCCTGGCCTACCACCACATGCCCCGCAACGAAAAAGCGACGCACCTTCGTGAAATGAGCGGCAAAGTGGAACATCTGCTGCTGATGGAAATGGACGGAGACAACGACACTCCCCATCTTCGTTCTCCGGAGCTGGCCGTGTCGGTTTACCAGTCCTATGGCCCGCTGATCGACTCCATCTTTGCCCATGACGCCCCCATCACCGTGACGCAGAGCTGTGTGGACAATTTCGTCATGGCGGAGGTGATCTCATTTCTGACGGAGCCCCGCGGCCGGCGCAATGACTATCACATGCTGCGCGGACAGTGGGCGCGGATTTTCAACGAAAATCTCGACGGGCATCATCCCCGTGGAGAAGCAACCGTCCTGGCTTCGGACGGATGCGAGTTCTTCGCCTTCCACTGGGGACGGTAAACGGAAGCGTCCGCTTTTTCCACCCCCGTCCGTTTCATTCCGCTCCCTCTACTCCAGCGAGTGAACAAACAAACCGCTGCGCAGCTTGGGCTCAAACCAGGTGGACTTGGGGGGCATGATTGCGCCGGCGTCCGCCACCTTCATGATCTGCTCCATCGTCGTGGGATGAAGCGAAAAGGCCACGGCGAATCCGTCCTGATCCACCAGCTTCTCGAGCTCCGCCATTCCCCGAATACCGCCGATGAATTTGATCCGGTCGTCGGTTCGCGGATCGGCAATGCCCAGAACCGGCGCCAGCAGATGGTCCTGCAAAATGGCCGCGTCGAGGCTGGCCACCGGATCGTTCGCATGATAGACGCCTTCTTTGATCGTGAGGCAATACCACGCGCCGCCCAGATACATCCCGAAATCATGCAGACGCTCTGGGGATTTTGCGGCAAAACCTTTCGTCACGATAAAGGATGACGAAATTTTTTCCAGAAACTGTTCGGCGGACAGGCCGCAGAGATCCTTCACGGCCCGGTTGTAATCCATGACTTTGAGCTGATCGTGGGGGAAAAACACCGCCAGCACGCCGTCTGATTCCTGCGCCTGCGAGGGCCTGCGGCGTTTTCGGGCGACCGTGGCGCCCGCTGCGGCGCGGTGATGCCCGTCGGCGATGTACAGGGCGTTCACCTGACCGAACTCCGACCGAATGGCATCCATCCGGGTCTGGTCCGCCACCACCCAAGCGGAGTGAACCACACCGTCCTCCGCGGTGAAATCATATTCGGGCGGGCCTGCCGTGATTTTCTCCACGATTGCGTTTAAGCCGGAGCGCGACGGGTAGCTGATGAATACGGGGCCGGTCTGCGCGTTCACCTGATCGACGTGGCGGATGCGGTCATCCTCTTTGTCCTGTCGGGTCAGCTCGTGTTTTTTTATTTTTCCCTCGTCATATTCCGCCGCGCTCATGAGGCCGACGATGCCCGTCTGCACCTGCGGCCCCATCCGCTGGCGATAAACATAATAGCAGGGAGACGGGTCCTGAATCAGAATCCCCTCTTCCCGCAGCCGGGCAAAGTTGCGTTTCGCCGTCTCGTAGATCAAGGGGTCGTCCGGACGTGTGCCGTCCGGCACGTCGATTTCCGATTTCTCCACGTGCATAAAGCTGAGCGGCCGGCCGGCCGTCGCCTTTTGCCCCTCTTCCCTCGTCATGACGTCATAAGGAAGCGCCGCCACCTGCTGCGCATATTTCACCTGCGGTCGAACCGCTTTGAAAGGCAATACCAGAGCCATACACTTCTCCTTTTTCAAAATAAAGTTGCGCAAGATTTAACACAATGGCATAATCCGGGCAACGTCAAAATGAAATTCGATTCTCAACCGGAAAGGATGTCCATGAACAACACGCTGGTATTTATTCACGGCCTGGAAAGCACTTCCCAGGGGAACAAGGCTCAATACTTTCGCAAAGCGTTTCCGGAAATGATCATCGAGGATTACGCGGGAGGCTTCGCGGCCAGAATGCAGAAGCTTCGAAGCGTCCTTGCAGGCAAAACCGGCCTGATTCTGGTGGGATCCAGCTATGGTGGCCTGATGGCGGCCCGCTTCGCGCTGGACAACGAAACTCTCATCAAAAAGCTGATTCTGCTGGCCCCCGCCCTGACCATCGAAGGATTTGAAAAGGCCGTAAAGCGCCCGCTTCAAATTCCGACGGTCCTGTATCACGGAACACGCGACGATGTGGTCCCTCCGCAGGCCGTCAAAACCATCGCCGAAAAAACCTTCGCCCGCCTGGAGCATCACTTCGTGGAGGATGACCATCCGCTTAACGCCGTTTTTCCGACACTTCCCTGGCCTCTGCTCCTGGAACGGGGGCCGGCGGCCGAAACCGATTGACAAACACAGGCGGATAGATTACAAAAAAACCGCGGGCCGGCCGGGAGAATCCCGACAACCCCTTCACGAGTTCGGCTCCGAAAAGAGGTCATCATGACTGACGCAGGCAGCCCCTTCCCCTTTCACGAATCGACCGTGTTCCCATGGCTGAAAACCGCCGCGGATATGTGGCTGAACATGGCTAAAACCATTCCGCCCGATTCGGACACGACACTGAAAACACAGACCGACGTGCAAAACCGGTTCACCAGACAGCTGGAAACCAGCCTGAACCTGCTCAAATCCTTTTCCCGAATGATGAGCGAGCCGGAATCGGCTTCGGCCACCGCCAATACGATGAACGCGCTGCCGGAAATTTTTCTGAAAATGGCCGGCTCCGGCTTTGAAGCGGCCATGCAGCTTCAAAATCATGTGATGGAAAAGGCCGCCAGGATCGGAAAGCGCACGGAGGCGTACAATTTCGACAACCTGGACCAGGAAGTCTTCCGGGCGCTCACCGAAGTCTATGAAAAAGAACTTCGTCAATACCTGAAGATACCGCCGCTGGGGCTGACGCGATTCTACCAGGAGCGCTTCAACGAGATGCTGGACAAGCACAATCTCTTTGAAACCACGCTGGCGGAATTTTTGTCCATTCTGTACCTGCCGATGGAAAAGTCCTTCAACGTGCTTCAGGAAAAGCTCAAACAGCGGACGGAAGAGGGAAACATCCCCCGCGATGTGAAGGAAAGCTACGCCATGTGGCTGAAGATCCTGGAAGGCCACTATATGAACCTGTTCAAGTCCAAAGAATACACGGATGCGCTGCACCGCACGCTCAACAAGCTGGAGGATTTCCTCATCGCCAAGAATGAGGCCGTGCGAGACTTTCTCCAACTGCTGCCCGTGGTCACGCAACAAGATATGGACGAGATGTACAAGGAGTTTCACCTGCTCAAAAAGAGGGTCAAAGCACTGGAGAAAAAAGCGGGCATATCCCCCAACACCCTGACGGTCGTCAAGTAAAGGTTCTTTCCGCCGATTCCCGGGCGGGAAGCAAAGTTTTCGGAAGGATGACGTTTTCATGACCGAAACAAAGATTCCCCTGGATCTGATTCTGGAACGAATGGCCGAAGACGCGGAAAAGGCCCGGCAGCGGGCTTCCCGTGCTTCCGACGTCCTGCTGGGCGAACTCCATTACGAAATCGGATCGACCCCCTATGACATCGTGTATGAAGAAGACCGCGTCCGCCTCAAACATTACACCCGAAACGAAGAGGCGGAAAACAAGCTGAAAGTCCCGCTGCTGGTGGTGTACGCACTGATCAACCGCGAAACGATGCTGGACCTGCAGCCGGACCGAAGCGTCGTGAAAACGTTTTTGCAGGAAGGCATCGACCTGTACATGGTGGACTGGGGCTATCCCACCAGCAAGGATCGTTTCCTGACCATTGACGATCACGTCAACGGCTACATGGACAACATCGTGGATTTCATCCGGCAAAAACACGGCGTCCCCAAAATCAACCTGATGGGCATCTGCATGGGCGGAACCTTTTGCGTCATCTATTCCGCGCTGCACCCGGATAAAATCAAAAACCTGATCACCACCGTGACGCCGACCAATTTCGACACGGACAAAGGCCTGTTGCACGTCTGGATGAAGGACGTGGACACGGACCGGATGGTCCGCACCTTCGGCAACATTCCCGGCGACCTGATGAATTTCGGGTTTCTTCTGCTCAACCCCGCCCGTCTGATGATCGACAAGTACGTCGGCTTCATGGAAAACATGGACAACCGGGATTTCGTGGAAAACTTCGTGCGCATGGAACGCTGGATTTTCGACAGCCCCGACGTTCCCGGGGAAACCTTCCGCCAGTTTGTGGAAGACGGCTATAAAAACAATCTGCTGATTCAAAGCAAAATGCGGGTGGGCGGCACAAGAGTGGACTTGAAAAAAATCACCATGCCGCTTTTGAACTTCTTCGGCGAGTATGACCACCTCGTTCCCCCGGAAGCGTGCAATCAACTGACCGGGGCCGTGGGGAGCAGCGATGCCCAGGACGTCTGCCTGGAAACCGGACACATCGGCATTTATGTCAGCTCCAGGTTCCAGCGGCAGTTCGCGCCCCGCATCGTCCAGTGGCTCAAGCAGCGGGACACAGAGGACAGGGTGGAGGCAGCCCCGGCTAAGGAAATGCCCGGCAGCCGGCGCGAAGTGCCGTTGAACAAGCCGTCGGTCCGGAAAAAACGGGCCGTCCGGAAAGCCGGAGCAAAGCCAAAGACGCCCGCCGGGACGAACATCACCCCCCCGGCACCGGTCCGGAAAAATAGGCAGTCCCTCATCCAAAAAATTGCGGAAGCGATCTGAAAGGGAGAAGAAGTATGGCAACGGAAAAAAGTTATTTCAGAGCGTTGAGCGATCTCAGCAAGGAAATGGGCACCACCGAAGATCCGTCGAAAATGCTTCACCTGATTGTGTCCACGGCGGTCAAAACGCTGAAGGTCAAAGCCGCCGTGATTTTCCGGAGAGATGACGACACGGAGGACGCCATCAACAACGCGGCCGTGGCCCAGGTCGGGCTGTCCAAACAATACACGCATGCCGGGCCGGCGCACGCCGTCAAAATCAGCCCTCAGTTGCTGAAAGACGGCTACATGTACTTCCGGGACGCCACGACGGACCGGCGGCTGGCCAACCGCGACAAGAAGAAAAAAGAGGGGATCGGCTCCATTCTGTCCGTTCCGGTCATGGACAAGAACCGGATGCTGGGCATCCTGAGCGTTTACACCAAAGAAATCCGCTCGTTCACCAGGGACGAAATCGATTTTCTGTCCATTCTGGCCGAACAGGGAGGCTCCGCGATTGAAATCGCCCGCCTCATCCGCAGGCTGCGCAATCAGGCCCAGACTTTCCTGAAGCTCGCCGCCAGCATCTCCGAAAGCCTCGATGTCAAAGACATTCTGCAGGCCCTGACGCAGGATCTGGCGCAGTCTCTGGATCTCAAGGCGGCGTCCGTGCGGCTGCTGGACGAAGACAGGCGCACCCTGAAATCGGTGGCCAGCTTCGGCCTCAGCGAAAAATACCTTCGGAAAGGCCCCATCCTGGCGGATAAAAATATCGCCCTTGCCCTCAAGGGTAAAACCATCGCGATCGAGGACGTGTTCAAGGACAACGGCATCCAGTACAAAAAAGAAAAGAAGGAGGAAGGCATCGTCTCCATGCTTTATGTTCCGATTAAAGCCAAGGATGACGTCATCGGCGTCCTTATTGTTTACAGCGGACGACAGAGAAAATTCACGGAAGATGAAATCGAACTGGTGACGGCTCTGGCCTACCAGGGCGGCCTGGCCATCAACAATGCCTGCAC
>DAOTJI010000066.1:0-15397 GCA_035448625.1 Smithellaceae bacterium
TTGCAGAGAACATGCTTCCGATGCGTGATATCAAAAAATTTCCACATGTCCATGCATAACCCTCCTTTAGCTATTCCGGCCGAACGACGGATCTCAGCAGTAGCGAAATGCTCGCCGGGATCAAGCCCGAGCCTTGCGCTCCAGTGCAGCGGCTGTTTACCCGATTTATTTGCTCTTTAAGTAACTCTTGAGATCACGATAATCCCAGATTCCCAAAATAGAAATCCGCTTTATTGCGGAATTTGGGCTAATATATCGTATCGCAACGTATTGCAATATATTGCTTTATGGGCAACGACGAGTTCACCGGGAGCGTATGCGATCCGGTGGAACGACTTGTTGGCCGCTTATTCTATTCTGTCGTGCTTTTCGAGGTTGTGTTTCCCGCATAACAGTTGGATGTTGTCTGCCGTTTTCGACGACCCGCCTTTGGACCAAGGAATAATGTGATCAAAGTGGAGGTCATCAGTTGCTCCGCACTTCACGCACCTCCCACCATCTCTTTTCCAGACCTCAAGTTTGACCGAAGTTGGTATGACCCTTCGTGCTTTCGAATGCTCAGGGACGGGCAAGGAAAAGTCTTCTTCCCCTTCAACGGCGGTAAGCTTGAACTTGAAAACGCTCCTCCTATTACTTTGCTCTGTCCAGGAGTCTACCAAGTGAAAAACACCGTTATACGACCAGATTCCCTGTTTTATCTTTTCATAGACCCTGACTCTTTCTGGAGGTCTCAGTCCCTTCTTATGCTCTTGGGCTGCGCGGTGAAACTTGCCATTCTCAGTGAGGGCGCCAGAGGATGAGACCTCAGGTTGATCGATTGCCTTCGGATTCGTGGTTTCAGGTGAACGAGGGGTATCATGCCCTTCATATACGATAGTCGTTCCATCGTCCTCGAATCGGTCCGCATAGGGCGCGCCAGGTCTCACCGACATGAGAATAACCGAATGGTTTCTTGCAAGACCAAAGTTCATGCCTCGCTGTAGGCTCACGCCTTCACGCCTGCACATCTCAATATATGGTATGATCTCATTTGCCATATTCTGTTTACGGCCAACAATTAATCTACCGCTCCGGTAAAATCCGGATTCTGGTGCAAAATAACGCCCGAACCGTTTTTTGATAGTCAAAAAACTTATTGTAAATCAGCACAATATAAATTACCGTATCGGCAAAAGGTCCTTATTATCAGAAAATACCGCTGCGGTTTTTTAATGCTTTTTGTAATTTGTGGTCAAAATGTCTGTTTAGATGGAGGTGCGCCCATGAATCAGATTTTGCCCCAGTTCCAGAAATTTATGGCTGATCGAAAGCTGGCTGCAAAAAACCAGATTCCTTTTTACGCCGGATGGGCAAGCAAGTTCATCCGTTTCTCCAATGGGCGGGAATCTACTCCAACTGACTTAAAAATTCAATGATTTCTTGATGAGCTAAAGAAAAATCCGAATATTCAGGACTGGCAGATTACGCAGGCTCAAAATGCCATCAAACTGTATGTTGATCATTTTCTGTCGAAAATGAAAGTCGTACCGACGCCCGAAACGCAGGTAGAAAAGAAACCCGTCTTTCCTGATGCGGCCACCGTCCACCAGAAAATCCGGGAGGCGCTGCGCATTAAGCATTATGCCTACAGCACGGGAAAAACCTATACAGGATGGTTTCAACGCTTTTATGACTACTTGACCAACATCAAGAAAAAGGATTGGGAAACTCAAGGGGCAGATGAAGAGGATGTCCGCGATTTTTTAAGCCATCTGGCGATTAAACAGCATGTTTCTTCTTCAACGCAAAACCAGGCGTTCAACGCGCTTTTGTTTATTCCGGAATGTGCTGCGCATCGATTTGAAGGATCTCGGTCAAGCCGTGCGGGCCAAACGCGGACAAAAATTGCCTGCGGTGCTGTCGGTCGATGAAGTCAGGCAATTGCTTTGTCATTTAACGGGGCGCGATCTGCTTGTGGTTCACATCCTCTACGGAACGGGCATGCGGCTGATGGAGGTGGCCAGGCTGCGGGTCAACGATGTTGATTTCGGCGGCAATGCGATCTTCGTGCACGGCGGCAAAGGAGACAAGGACCGGACAACCGTTTTGCCGCAGGCTGTGATTGAGCCGCTGAAGGAGCATCTTAAAAGTGTAAAGGAACTGCATGAGCAGGATCTGGCAAAAGAGCTCGGCGAGGTGTATCTGCCGCAAGCGCTTGATCGAAAATATCCGCATGCCGGCAAGGAATGACGACGGCAGTACGTCTTTCCCGCCAATAATCTCTCCGTTGATCCCCGTTCCGGCAAGGTCCGCCGTCATCATATCAGCCCCGACATGGTGCAAAAAGTTGTTGCCACGGCGGTTCGGGCAGCCGCCATTCCCAAACACGCGACGGTTCATACCCTTCGCCATAGTTTTGCGACGCATCTGCTGATGAACGGGGTCAATATCCGCGAAGTGCAGGAGTTACTCGGGCACAAGAATTTAGAAACAACGATGATTTACACGCATGGGCTTCGTGACATGTCGCACGCGCCGCAAAGCCCGCTCGATACGTTGCTGGCCGGGGCAAAAAATCCAAGCTAAAATCGTTGATCACTTTGGATGCCTGAAATTGGCCTTGTCGTTAGGGCATTAAATTTGCTAGTAGGATTTGGTGGGCAGGAAAATTTTTTAGGGAATTTGAGCAAACATGATCGCAATTATCGAATATAATGCCGGAAACATTACCAGTGTGGCGCGGGCGCTCAATTCCATCGGCCAGGATTTTATCATTACGAATGATACAAAAATGCTCGATGCCGCGTCCCATGCGGTTTTTCCGGGAGTCGGCGCGGCGGGCGAGGCGATGGCTTACCTCAAGGACAAAAAACTGGATACATGGCTCAAGCATTGTTTTCAATCAGGAAAACCAATTCTTGGTATCTGTCTGGGGACGCAGATCATTCTGGATAGATCCGAAGAAAACGACACGGAATGCATCGGTCTGGTCGCAGGTGTGACGAAGCGCTTTCCCGATAACCTGACATCCGCCGGACGAGTTTTAAAGATTCCCCACATGGGGTGGAACAGTGTTGCGCTCAAGCATCATCATCCCTTGTTTGCCGGTGTTCCGAAGGAGGCGGAATTTTATTTCGTTCATTCCTATTACCCGTCGCCTGCCGATCCGTCGGCGGTGCTGGGAACCACCGATTACGGCATGACGTTCTGCTCGGTGCTGGCCGTGAACAATCTGGTCGCCGTGCAGTTTCACCCGGAAAAAAGCGGCCGGCCGGGCCTTCAGATTCTGAAAAATTTCTGTGCGTGGGAGGGAAAATGATCTCCAAACGAATCATTCCCTGCCTGGACGTTCGCGACGGGAAACTCACCAAAGGCATTAAATTTAAAGGCAATGTTGACATCGGCGATCCGGTGGAGGCGGCCCGCGAATACTACGAGCAGGGCGCGGATGAAATCGTCTTCTATGATATTACCGCATCGTCCGATAAACGAGACATCATGATCGACGTGGTGAGGCGCGTTGCCGAAACCATTTTTATCCCTTTTTCCGTGGGCGGCGGAATCCGCAATCTGGAAGATATGCGCAAAGTCATCGGAGCGGGGGCGGAAAAAGTCAGCGTCAACTCCGCGGCGGTGCTGGAGCCGGATATTATTACGCAAGGAGCCCGGGCGTTCGGCAGCCAGTGCGTGGTGCTGGGGATGGACGTCAAAAAAACGGCCGCCTCAAAAAAGACGCCTTCCGGCTATGAAATCGTCATTGAAGGAGGCAGAACCTTCACGGGAATCGACGCGCTTTGGTGGGCCAAAGAGGCCGAGCGCCTGGGCGCGGGGGAAATCTGCCTCAATTCCATCGACGCGGACGGCGTTCAGGACGGCTACGAAATCAATTTGACGGCGCTGATTTCGGGAAATGTTCGGATTCCGGTCATCGCCTCGGGCGGCGCGGGCAAGCCGGAACATCTGGCGGATGTACTGACCGCGGGCCGGGCCGATGCGGCACTCATCGCCTCGATGGTGCATTACCGGACGTATACCATTCGGGAAATCAAACAGTACTTGAGCAGCCAAAACATCGCGATGAGGATGTTCTGGTAGGGCGAAGGATTCTGCTTGACGAAAATCCGTTTGTATTCTTAATATTCCGTCATTATATGAGATAATATTTTCGCAAAACCGTGAAGAGACGATTTTAAAAAGTCAGGAGGCGTATAGAAAAGTGGATGCAAAAAGGTATGAATTAAATGTTCAGTTGGCGCAGATGCTCAAGGGCGGCGTCATCATGGACGTCACCAACGTGGAGCAGGCCAAAATCGCGGAAGAGGCGGGCGCGGTCGCTGTGATGGCGCTGGAGCGCGTGCCGGCGGACATCCGCAAGGACGGCGGCGTAGCCCGCATGTCCGACCCGGCAATGATTGCCCAGATCAAGAAGGCCGTAACCATTCCGGTCATGGCCAAGGCGAGAATCGGTCATTTCGTGGAGGCGCAGCTTCTGGAAGCTCTGCGCATCGACTACATTGATGAAAGCGAAGTCCTGACACCGGCGGATGAAGAATGCCATATCGACAAAACGAAATTCTCGATTCCCTTCGTCTGCGGCGCCCGCAACCTCGGCGAAGCCTGCCGGCGCATCGCTGAAGGCGCGGCCATGATCCGCACCAAAGGCGAAGCGGGAACGGGCAATGTCGTGGAAGCCGTCCGCCACATGAGAACCATGAACCGCGAAATCCGTCAACTGGCGCAGATGCCCGTTGAGGAAGTGACCGGATTTGCCAAAGCCAACGGGATTCCCTATGAGATCGCGCTGAAAGTCCGGGAACTGGGACGTCTGCCGGTGGTCAACTTTGCCGCAGGCGGCATTGCAACGCCCGCCGACGCGGCGCTGATGATGCAGCTCGGTTGCGACGGGGTGTTTGTCGGCTCCGGTATTTTCAAATCCGCCGATCCGGCCCGCCGGGCGCGCGCAATCGTCAAGGCGACTGCCTATTTCAACGATCCGGAAAAAGTACTGGAAGCGTCGATGGATCTGGGCCAGGCCATGCCGGGTCTGGAAATCGGACAGATTCCGCCCGAGCAGATTCTGGCCAAGCGAGGTTGGTAACCACACGGTATGACTGTGCTTCTTGTCAGGTCGCAAGCCGAGGCCATTGGGGTGCTGGATCTTCAGGGCGGCGTTCACGAGCACCTGGAGCACCTGGAGCGGCTGGGGCTTTCCGGACGGAGGGTCAAGCGGGCAGAGGATTTTGAAAATCTGGCCGGCCTGATTCTTCCCGGCGGGGAAAGCACTTGCCTGGCCCGGCTGCTCGATATTTTCGGCCTTAAGGACGTCATCCGGCGCCACGTTGACCGGGGCCTGAAAATATGGGGCACCTGCGCGGGCGCCATTCTGCTGGCGACGGAAGTAGTCGGCGAAAAACCGTGCCTGGGCCTGATCGAGATGGAAATCGAACGCAACGGATTCGGCAGCCAGCTCGACAGCTTTCACAGCGAAGCGCTCATCGAAGCCGCATCCCCCGAACCGATTCCCCTCACCTTTATCCGCGCGCCCAAAATTCGCAGAACCGGAAAAGATGTCAGGGTTCTGCTGCGCATGGACGATTACATTGCCGCGGCGGAAAACGATCGAGTCCTGGTCACCGTCTTTCACCCGGAGCTGACCGGCAGCCTCGCGCTGCACCGCTATTTTGCCCTGAAATGCGGCTTCGCCGTCCATGCCGAAAAAACGGACGCCACGGCTTCAGGCTGGGAAAACGTGAGCTGGATGAAGCTGGCCCGCATTGCCTCCTAACGCCCATGTCTCTTGTCCGCGTCATTGAAGACACCTTTTTCGCCGTCTGCCGCTACTGGGGCGGCCTCCAAAACGCCTTTGATGTTTTTGGTCCGGTCCGTGCGATGCAAACCGGGATCGCCTCGGCCGATCTGAACATGGTCTGGAGCGAAGAACCCCTGAAGCCGGAAGATGAGCCATGGGTCCGGCAGATTGAAAAATATTATGAAGGAGAGGCCCTGCCCTACTGGTGGTGGGTATTTCCCCGTTCCAAAACCGCGGAGACGATCCGGCTGCTCAAAGAAACAGGCCACGTGCATCTGCTGAACAGACCGTGCCTGCTGGCGGATTTGGGCGTTTTGCCGCTCTTCGAGCCGTCGGCAATGGTCCGCCGGGTTGAAAATCAGGAAGACCTCACGATCTGGAAACAGGTGACCTTTGCCGGGTTTGATTTTCCTTCCGGGGATTGGGATGCTTATGATCGCTTCACCGGCGCCTTCCCTTGCGATCCCCGCTCTCCCCAAAAAGCCTTTCTGGCGTTTGACGGCGGCAAACCGGCGGCAGCCTCCCTGCTTTTTCTGGCAAACCAGGCCGCGGGTCTTTATTTTATCACGACGCTTGCCGAACATCGCCGGCGGGGCATCGGCCGAAAGCTGGTTTTGGCGACGCTGCATCATGCCCGGGCGGCGGGCGCCCGTTATGCGTCCCTTCAATCCTCACCGGACGGCCTGAGCGTCTATGAAAAGGCGGGATTTAAAGAATACTGCCGCGTGGATATCTATGGCCGGAAGGCAGGGTCAGAGCTCCCGCCAGCGATGCCGGATTGAGGATCAGCAGGGTGACGAAAACCCGAAAGCCGCAGGCCGCTGCCTATCCGATCCCCACCGCGATGGACGGCAAGGTTTCCATGCTCCGGTTTTTGCACCCCGGGGCGGAAAAAGGGATGCCGAATTCAAGAGCAGGATTTCAGCCGAAGAAAAAATCACTTCAATTCCATGCAGTACTTGTCGATTTTCACGGGCGGGGCAATGGGGTAGTCGCCGGTGTAGCAGGCCAGGCAGAAGCAGTCTTTGGACAGGCCGGTGGCCCGGACCATGCCGTCCACGGTCAGGTAGTGCAGCGAATCCAGACCGATGAATTCGGCAATCGCCTGTTCGGTTTCCTTTTTGGCGGCGATCAGTTCCCCTTTGGAGGAAAAGTCAATCCCGTAGGGACAGGGGAAAAGCGTCGGCGGACAGCTGATGACCATGTGCAGTTCCTTCACGCCGATTTCCCGCAGGTTCTTCACGCGATTGCGGCTCGTGGTGCCGCGGATGACGGAATCCTCGACAATCATGACTTTCCGGCCGGCCAGAAGCGGCTTGACCGGATTGAGTTTGACGCGCACGCCGAAATCGCGCATGGGCTGCGTCGGCTGAATGAAGGTGCGCCCCACGTAGTGATTGCGGATCATGCCCATTTCAAAGGGAATGCCGCTTTCCTCCGCGTAGCCGATGGCGGCGTAGTTTCCGGAATCCGGAAACGGCATGACCAGATCGACCTCCGGCCTGTATTCCCGGGCCAGTTCGTGGCCCAGCCGCTTGCGGCAGAGATACACGTTTTGGCCGAAGATCTGGCTGTCGGGGCGTGAAAAGTAAATCAGCTCGAAAATGCAGTGGCAGGGCTTCACCGGCGCAAACGGCTTGAAGCTCGAACACCCCTCGGCGCCGATGATGAGGATTTCTCCGGGTTCGACGTCGCGGATATATTCGGCGCCCACCAGGTCAAAGGCGCAGGTTTCCGAAGCCACCACCCAGCCGTCGTTCAGTTTTCCCAGCGCCAGGGGGCGAAAACCGCGCGGATCACGGGCGGCGATGATCCGGTTTCGGGTCAGCATCACCAGAGAATAGGCGCCTTCAACCTGCTGAAGCGCTATGCAGAGCGCCTTTTCCAAACCTCTTTTCAGGTGCGGCGCCATCAGATGAATAATGACCTCGCTGTCCATCGTGGATTGAAAAATGGACCCCCGGCCTTCCAGTTCCGACCGCAGGGACTGGGCGTTCACGATGTTGCCGTTGTGTCCCAGCGCGTAGTATTCCTCGCCGACATGCACCAGAAAAGGCTGCGCGTTGGAAAGGGTGGAGGAACCGGTCGTGGAGTAGCGCACGTGGCCGATGGCCAGCGATCCCTCCAGTTTTTGCAGAATATTCTCATTGAAGACGGAAGAGGCAAGGCCCATTCCCTTGTGTTCGGAAACGCGGCATCCGTCGGAGGCAACGATACCCGCGGATTCCTGCCCGCGGTGCTGCAGGGCAAAGAGGCCGAAGTACGTCGCGCGGGCGGCATCCTCGTTCCCGTAAATGGCGAAAAGGCCGCACGCCTCGCGGGGCCGGCCGGGATTTTTAAGGGTGTCTTGAAATGAATGCATCAATCGTCTCTTCCTGGTTTCACGCTAAACGGTACAAGTCGGGTCGCGCTCCGCTCGCCCGGAATGACGGCCCCATTCTGCTTTTTGTAATATTCCTGCAGGGGGCACACGCCCCAGTCTTCTTCAATCCACGCCTTTGCCGCTTCGGCGAGCGCCCGTGCGCCGGCCAGGGTCGTGGTGTATAGAATGTTGTACGATAAGGCGCCGTGGCGGATCGAATACGCGTCCTGCGTGGACTTGCGTCCGACGCTGGTGTTGATCACCATTTGGATGTCGCCGTTTTTGATCAAATCCACCACATGCGGCCGTCCTTCGCTCACCTTGCGAACCGTCGCCGCCGCGGTTCCCCGGCCGTTCAGATAGGCAGCCGTTCCCGACGTCGCCAGAATTTTGAAGCCCAGCTTTGCCAGTGATGCGGCCACGTCCGCAATCCCTTCCTTGTGGCGGTCGTGAACGCTGATGAAGACGCTGCCGGACGAGGGCATTTGGAAGCCGGCGGCCATCTGGGACTTGGCAAAGGCCATCCCGAAGGAGCGGTCGATGCCCATCACCTCGCCGGTGGATTTCATTTCCGGCCCCAGAATGATGTCCGCGCCGGGAAAGCGGTTGAACGGAAAGACCGCTTCCTTGACGGATACATGCTTCGGCACGATGGTTTTCGTGAAACCCAGATCCTGAAGCGTTTTGCCCAGCATGACCCGTGTGGCAATCTTCGCCAGCGGCACGCCGACGGCTTTGCTTACGAAAGGCACCGTGCGCGACGCGCGGGGGTTGACCTCCAGAACATACAGTTCTTTGTCCTTGATGGCGTACTGGATGTTCATCAGGCCGACGACGCCCAGCTCGGCGGCCAGCATTTTGGTTTGCGCATCGATGCGCTCCATCATCGACGGAGCAATCGTGACGGGCGGCAGAATGCAGGCGGAGTCTCCCGAGTGAATGCCCGCTTCCTCGATATGCTCCATGATGCCCGCGACCACGGTAGTCCGGCCGTCGGAAATCGCGTCCACATCGACTTCCACGGCGTCTTCCAGAAACCGGTCGATCAGCACCGGATGCCCCGGCGAAACCAGAAGCGCTCTGGCCATGAATGACCGCAGGGTTTCGGGATCGTAGACGATTTCCATGGACCGGCCGCCCAGTACGTAGGAGGGGCGCACCAGCACCGGGTAGCCGATGCGGCCGGCGGCGGCCAGCGCTTCTTCCACGTTCATCGCCGTGTCGTTGTCCGGCTGTTTGAGGTTCAGTTTTTTGACGATTTCCTGGAAACGGTCACGGTTTTCCGCGCGGTCGATGGCGGCAGGCGACGTCCCGATGATCGGAACACCCGCCTCCTCCAGCCCCCGGGCCAGATTAAGCGGCGTCTGGCCGCCGAACTGCACGATCACGCCGTCGGGCTTTTCCGCCTCAAGGATGTGCAGAACGTCCTCGAGCGTCACCGGCTCGAAGAACAATTTGTCGGACGTGTCGTAGTCGGTGCTGACCGTCTCCGGGTTGGAATTGATCATGATGCTTTCGATGCCTTCTTCCGAGAGGGCGAACGAGGCATGAACACAGCAGTAGTCGAACTCAATGCCCTGGCCGATACGGTTGGGCCCGCCGCCGATGATCGCGATTTTCTTTTTGGCGGATGGACGAATTTCATTTTCCTGCTCGTAGGTGGAGTAGTAATAGGGCGTGTAGGCTTCAAACTCCGCCGCGCAGGTGTCCACCAGCTTATAGACGGGAGCGATGTTTTCCCGCTTTCGCCAATCGCGGATTTCAGATTCCGTTTTATTCCAGAGTTCCCCCAGCGCGCGGTCGGAAAATCCCATTTTTTTGGCGTCGCGCAAAAGCTCCGCCGAGGGTTGGGCTCCGGCCAGCTCCTCTTCCGCCTCCAGAATCTCCCGGATCTGATGCAAAAACCAGGGATCGATCTTCGTCCAATCGTGCACGTCGTCGATCGCTATCCCGTTTTTCAGCGCTTCGGCGATGTAAAAAAGCCGCAGAGAGTTGGGTTGAATGAGCTTGCTTTGCAGCAGTTGGTTTCTGGCCTGCTCCTCTTCAGGGAGCGCCTGGCCGAGGCCGAAGCGACCGATCTCCAGCGAGCGGACGGCCTTTTGCAGCGATTCCTTGAACGTCCGCCCGATCGCCATCGTTTCGCCCACCGACTTCATCGACGTCGTGAGATAATCTTCCGTCTCGGGAAATTTCTCAAACGTCCAGCGGGGAATTTTGGTCACCACATAGTCAATGGCAGGTTCAAAGGACGCCATCGTTTCGCGTGTGATGTCGTTGGGAATTTCATCGAGCGTGTAGCCCACCGCGAGTTTCGCGGCGATCTTGGCAATCGGGAACCCCGTGGCCTTGGAGGCGAGCGCCGAAGAGCGCGACACGCGCGGATTCATCTCGACGACGATCATTTCTCCGGTTTTCGGATGAACGGCAAACTGGACGTTGGAGCCGCCCGTCTCCACGCCGATTTCCCGCATGATGGCGATGGCCGCATTCCGCATTTTTTGATATTCGCGGTCGGTGAGCGTCTGCGCGGGGGCGACGGTGATGGATTCGCCGGTGTGGACGCCCATCGCGTCGAAGTTTTCGATCGAACAGATGATGACGACATTATCGGCCCGGTCGCGCATCACTTCCAGCTCGTATTCCTTCCAGCCCAGGACCGACTGCTCGACCATCACTTCGGAGATCATGCTCGCTTCGAGGCCTGCCTTGGCGATTTCGTTGAGCTCTTCCCGGTTGTAGGCCACGCCGCTGCCGGTTCCGCCCAGGGTGAAGGCGGCCCGGATGATAATCGGGAAGCCGATCTCTTCGGCGATGTTGACGACTTCGTTCATGTTGCGGGCAAAGCCGCTTTTGGGCATGGCAAGGCCGATGCGCTCCATCGCGTGGCGGAACTTTTCCCGGTCTTCGGCCTTGTGGATGACCGGGAGAGATGCGCCGATCATTTCGACGCCGTACCGGGCCAGGACGCCTGATTCGGCCAGCGCCACGGCGGTATTGAGGCCGGTCTGTCCGCCCAGGGTCGGCAAAAGCGCGTCCGGCCGCTCGCTCGCGATGATTTTCTCCACGGCTTCCGGCGTGATCGGCTCGACGTAGGTGCGGTCGGCCATTTCCGGATCGGTCATGATGGTGGCCGGATTGGAGTTGATGAGGATGACTTCATAGCCTTCCTCCCGCAGCGCTTTGCACGCCTGTGTGCCGGAATAGTCGAACTCACAGGCCTGGCTGATGATGATCGGCCCGGAGCCGATGAGCAGTATCTTTTTGATGTCGGTTCGTTTCGGCAAGGGTTACCTTCGCTTTTTCATCATGGCCACGAACCGGGAAAACAGATATTCCGTATCGCGGGGTCCCGGCGCCGCCTCGGGGTGGTATTGCACGCTCATCGCGCCTTCCATTTGCATCCCTTCGGAGGTTGCGTCGTTGAGGTTTGTAAAGGTCGGGGACGCTTTTCCCCCGACCGATTCCGGTGCCACCACAAAACCGTGGTTCTGGGACGTGATTTCCACCCGGCCGGTTTTCAGATTTTTCACGGGCTGGTTGATGCCGTGGTGGCCGAATTTCAGTTTTTGGGTCCTGCCGCCCACGGCCTGGCCGAGAATCTGATGCCCCAGGCAGATTCCGAACACAGGCATTTTCCCAAGCACGCCCCGGGCGGTCTCCACAAGATACGGCAGCGCGGCCGGGTCGCCCGGCCCGTTGGAGAAAAGAATGCCGTCCGGGTCGCAGGACAGGACCTGCCGGCCCGTGGCTTCCGCCGGAAGAACCATGACTTCGCAACCGTGCGATTCCAGAATCCTCAGAATATTATATTTGACGCCGCAGTCCAGCACGACGACCCGGAGCTTTCCCGGCGATTTCCCGACGGGAGGGCCGAAGGCTTCTGGTGCGCCTTGGTTCCAGCGATAAGGCTTGGTGCAGGAAACTTCCCGCACCAGGTCCCTGCCGACCAGCCCGGGAGCGTTTTGCACTTTTTCAAGCAGAGAAGGAATGTCTCTCGAAACCGTCGAAAGAATCCCCTTCATTGAACCGGACCGGCGCAGGCGGCGCGTCAGGGCGCGCGTGTCCAGGCCCTCCATGCCGATCTTTCCCGCGTCCTCCAGATAAGCCCGGAGGCTTTTTGTCATCCGCCAGTTGCTGGGGTGGGATTGATATTCCCGGACAAGGAACCCTTCCAGATGAAGGCCCGCCGATTCCATGTCCTCGTCATTGACGCCGGTGTTGCCGATGAGCGGATACGTCATGGCAACGATCTGGCCTTTATAGGATGGGTCGGTTACGATTTCCTGATAGCCGGTCATGCCCGTGTTGAAGACGACTTCCCCAAGAGCTTCTCCCGCGCCGGCAAAGGCGGACCCTTCGAAAACGCTTCCGTCTTCGAGAACGAGTAGGGCCCGGCGGTTTTTCTTAAACGGTGACATGGGATTGCCTATCTCCCCGGGTTCTTCGGCGTCTGTTTCAGCGCCGCCTCGATGAATTTGCTGAACAGCGGGTGCGGCGACGTCGGGCGGGATTTGAATTCCGGATGAAACTGGCACCCGAGAAACCAGGGGTGGTCGGCAATTTCGACAATCTCCGCCAGCGTCCCGTCCGGCGACGCACCGGTAATGCGCAGTCCCTTTTCGGTCAGCGTTTTTTTGAAATCATTGTTGAACTCATAGCGGTGCCGGTGCCTCTCTGAGATTTCACTTTGGCCGTAAGCGTCAAAGGCAAAGGAAGATTCCACGATGGCGCAGGGCCACGCGCCCAGCCTCATGGACGCGCCCTTGTCCCGTACGGTGCGCTGCTCCGGCAGCAGATCAATGACCGGATGCGGGGTTGCCGGATCAAACTCGGAGCTGTTGGCGTCGGTCAGGCCGCAGACATCACGGGCGTATTCGATCACCGCCATCTGCATGCCCAGACAGATGCCGAAATAGGGGATTTGGTTTTCCCGGGCGTAGCGCGCCGCCAGGATCATGCCTTCGATGCCGCGGTTGCCGAAACCGCCCGGCACCAGCACGGCATTCACATCCGACAGATGGCGGTCCGCGCCTTCCTGCGCGATCTTTTCCGTATCGACAAATTTCAGCTTCACCCGGCAGTTGTTGGCGATGCCGCCGTGCACAAGGGCCTCGTTCAGGCTTTTGTAGGAATCCGTGAGGTTGACGTATTTGCCGGCGATGCCGATGCACACCTCGTAGGCCGGGTGGTGGAATTTCTCAACCACATTTTCCCATTCCGCAAGCTTCGGCCGGCCGGTCCACATATTGAGCAGTTCGATGATCTTTGCGTCGAGCCCCTCGCGGTGAAAAACAATCGGGACTTCGTAGATGCAGCCGACGTCCTTTGCCGTGAAAACGGAAGACACCTCCACGTTGCAGAAAAGGGCGATTTTCGCCTTGATGTCGTCGGACAGAAAGTTTTCCGTCCGGCACAGAAGAATGTCCGGCTGAATGCCGATTTCGCGCAGCGCCTTCACGCTGTGCTGCGTGGGTTTCGTCTTCACTTCCCCGGCGGTTTTGATGAACGGCACCCAGGTCAGGTGGATGAAGATGGCGTTTTGACGGCCCGCTTCGTTGCGGAACTGGCGGATGGCTTCCAGAAAGGGAAGGCTTTCGATGTCGCCCACCGTGCCGCCGATTTCCACGATGGAAACGTCGAACCCTTGCACGGTTTCACGGATGAAGTCCTTGATCTCATTCGTGATGTGAGGAATCACCTGAACGGTTTTGCCCAGGTAGTCGCCGCGTCTTTCTTTGGTAATGACGGAGAAGTAGACCTGTCCGGTCGTCAGGTTGTTGCGCCTGCCCATGCAGGTGGAGGAAAATCTTTCGTAATGCCCCAAATCCAGATCCGTTTCGGCGCCGTCGTCCGTGACGAAGACCTCTCCGTGCTGAAACGGGCTCATGGTGCCGGGATCCACATTGATGTAGGGATCCAGCTTCTGATTGGTGACGCGAAGACCGCGCGACTCCAGGACGGCGGCAATCGATGCCGCCGCCAGGCCCTTTCCCAGCGACGACAGAACGCCGCCGGTCACAAAAATAAATTTCGTATTCTTCATGGTTGATCCTTTGGACGTTCCATGGCCGCTCCAAAGAAAAAGCGCGCGGCAGGAAAGATCAGGCGCTCCCTGCCGTCGGGTCAGCAGATAAACAGCATTTCCCAGAACTTGGGCAGAGGCCACCTCTCGTCATCCACGAGGTTTTCCAGGGCATCCACGGATTCCCTGAGCGCGTCCATCTTCGGTTTGACTTTTTCGCACAGGGCTTGCGCCTTTTTCGCTTCGTCATGCACTGCGTAGGCCGACTCCACACCGGTTCTCACTTCCCTGAGCCCGGCATAGAGGTCATTGACCAGGCGGATGACCTTCTTTAAAAGATCGGTTTCGGCGGTCAGGGCGACATTGCCCAGCGCCGCTTTGGATGCGATCACGGCTTCGGCCAGCCTCTTCTGGTAGTCCACCGCCGCCGGAATGACCTGGTTCAGGCAGATATGGTCCAGGCACTTGACCTCAATTTCCAGGTCCTTGATGTATTTTTCAAGATAAATGACGTGCCGGGACTGAAGTTCCACCCGGGAGAGGACCCGGTATTTCTCAAAAAGATGAAACGCCTTGTCCGTAACGAGCGCCTGAAGCGCCGACGGCGTTGTTTTGTAATTCGGCAGGCCCCGTTTGCCGGCTTCGGCTTCCCACTCTTTGGTGTAGTTGTCGCCGTTGAAGAGAATCGGCTTGATGAACCGAATCTCGCTTTTCAAAACCTCAAAGACCGCCTGATTGATGTTCTTTGCGCTCCTGGCTTTGATTTTTTCGGCCAGATCGTCCAGGCTTTCGGCCACGATGGTATTGATGACCGCCGCCGGGAACGAAATGGACTGCGAAGATCCCACCGCCCGGAATTCGAACTTGTTGCCGGTAAAGGCAAACGGCGAGGTCCGGTTGCGGTCCGTGTTGTCCTTGCTGACCTGCGGCAGCGAGGCGATTCCCAGATCGATGATTTCCTCGTTGGTGGCCTTGGCGACCTTGCCCTGTTCGATGCTGCCGAGAATCTGCGTCAGCTGCTCTCCCAGGAAAATGGAAATGATCGCGGGGGGCGCTTCGTTGGCGCCCAGCCTGTGGTCGTTGGCGTAGGATGCGACCGAGGCGCGCAGAATGTCGGCGTGCTTGTAAACGGCGCGGACCGCGGCGACCAGAAACACCAGAAACGAAATATTGTCCTGGGGGGTTTTGCCGGGGTTGAGCAGATTGTTTCCCTGGTCGTCGGAAA
>DAOTJI010000067.1:0-15138 GCA_035448625.1 Smithellaceae bacterium
CTAAATAATGGTCGGGTCCAAGGTCGAGTATTTCCGGAAGGGAGGGGCGCATAAACATTTTTGTTTTTAGTATAGCATAAGGATCAAATGGAGACAATGTCAAAAATCATAAGGAAAATCTTATGGATGGAAAGTTTCCCCTTTCCGATAACGGAAACGGGCCGGTGTTTGCCTGCCGCAACCCAAAAGTACCGGATTGCCGCGTTCCTCGGGGATAATTGCCATTGACACATTTCATCCGGCCGGTGTATGAATCGACCATGCGATGTTTGCCTTTCATCGTTTTCATTGGATGACAGGGCATTCGCATCCGGCTTTAACGAGATAAGAGCTTTGAAAAATGTCATTTCGAGGAGCGCGAGCGACGAGAAATCTTAAGGATGGCCGTTTGTTCAAGATTTCTCCCTTCGGTCGAAATGACAAAAACGGCCGTTATTCAAAGCTCTCGAGATCTTTTGTCGGCATTCTTATGCCGGGTGAAGCGTTTTCAGGAACATTCGGCAAAACAATATCATTTAAGGAGGAAAACCATGAAAGAAGATGACGTTGAAAAAAAGTCGATCAGCAGGCGGAATTTTTTAAAGACCGCCGGCGGGGCGGCGGCCATCGCCGGATTGGCCTCCAGCGGAATTCCCATGATGGCCGGAAGCGCCCAAGCGGCAGACGCGTTGCCTAAAAAATGGGATGAGACGTACGACGTGGTCGTGATCGGCAGCGGCTTTGCCGGGCTGGCTGCGGCCATTGAGGCGAAAAACGCGGGCGCCAGTGTTGCCCTGCTGGAGAAAATGCCGGTGCACGGCGGCAATTCCGTCATCAACGGCGGCGATTTCTGCGCACCCGGAACGAAGCTGCAAAAGGAAAACGGCGTAGAGGATTCGGCGGAGCTGATGTATAAGGATATGATGAAAGCGGGGATGTACCTGAATCACCCGGAGCTTGCCAGAACCGTCGCCGATAACGCCAAGGACGCCCTGGAGTGGACCGAGTCTTATCTGGGTTGCAGATACGTAAAACTGAATTTTCATGGTGGCCATTCGGTCAAAAGAGCGCATGGAACGATCAATCAATCCGGCTCGGAAGTGGTCAACAAGGAATTTGCGAAAGCCAAAGAGATCGGCGTAAAAATTATGCCGCGCACCAAACTGGTAAAATTCCTGTCCGATAAAAAGGGACGAATCGTCGGCGTGGAAGTGCTCAAAGGCTACCGGTTTCCGGATGACAAGTCCGGCAAGACCGCCTTCCTCAAAGCAAAGAAGGCCGTTGTTTTGACCTCCGGCGGATTCTCCCAGGATATCGCGCTCCGTCAGGTCCATGATCCCCGGCTTACCGATAAGCTGGGATCAACCAATCATCCCGGGGCCACCGGGGAAGTCCTGTTGGCTGCCTGTGCAAGCGGAGCGATGGACGTGCAGATGGATTGGATTCAGCTGGGGCCATGGACCAGTCCGGAAGAAAAGGGTTTTGGCTATGTTCCCCTGTTCTGTGAACCGCTGGTCGGTTACGGTCTGATGGTGAATCCCAAGACGGGTAAGCGTTTTTTCAAGGAAACCGGAAACCGCAAGGAACGAGCGGATGCCATTCTTCTGTTGGGAAATCCCGCCATTATCATGGGCGATGCTTACGCGGTCAATAAACAGGTCGTTCCCCATGCGCTCAAGGGAGGCCTGGGAAACGGAGCCATTAAGAAATTTGACTCCTTAGACGATCTTGCCAAGGCCTATGACATGCCTGTGGACGCGTTCAAGGAACAGGTTGCCCGTTGGAATTCCTTCGTGGAAAAGAGAAAGGATGACGATTTGGGATGCATGATTTTTAAGGACGCCAAACCGACCCTTCAGGCGCCTTTCTATGCCGCCAGACTCTGGCCGAAGGTACATCATACCATGGGAGGCGTGGTCATCAACAAGGATGCCCAGGTCATCGGCTTTAACATGAAGCCGATCCCCGGTCTCTATGCGGCAGGCGAGGTGACCGGCGGCGTTCACGGCGCCGTTCGTCTGGGCGGTGTGGCGATGGCGGATTGTCTGGTGTTCGGCCGTATTGCCGGCAAAAACGCCGCCAAGGAAAAAGCATGGAGCTGAAGGCTTGAGGGTGTCTTTTCCTTCGGACCTTTCTCGGATATCCGCGCGGATTTTATGAGCAAGGAGAAAATTGTATGGAAAGAAAGAAAAATCTGAAAATCGCGGCGGTCCTGTTCGGCGCGGTCTTGCTGGTCATTGTCGGCACGGGACTCTGGGCGGCGCCCAAACTTGCCGCATCCAAAGCCAAACCGGGTGACTGTGCTGCCTGTCATGTCGATAAAAAGGTGCTTCCGGAAACGCATTCCGACACCAAGACGATGGACATGAAGGCCTGCCGGGCCTGCCACACGGCGGACAACATGAACCTGAGCGGGAAATTCCCCGCGGGCCACACCCATCTGCTTTCCGGTGTGGACTGCGCCGCCTGCCACGGCAAGACCCAGAAGCCGGAAGAAGTGCCGATGGACAAATGCGTCACCTGCCACGGGCCGACGGCAAAACTTGCGGAAAAAACAAAGGAGGTGAAGCCGACCAATCCGCACACCTCCCCGCATTACGGAACGGAGCTGGACTGCAACCTGTGCCACAAACAGCATGCCAAATCGGAAAACTACTGCGCACAGTGTCACAAGTTCAACTTTAAGGTGCCGTAGCATTCAGAAGATTTTTCACCCGCCGGACCGGCGGAGGGTCTTTGACCGCCGCCGGTCCTTTTGCCGAATCAAACGCCGGTATGCAGGCCCGGAAGCATGATCTCCTGGAGCCTCATTCTTTGTCGTTCGAAATCTTCTTCGCCCGCCTTCGAAGCAAGATCCAGCATTTCCCCATACCGCAGGGTCACGCGGGCAAAGGGCTTGGGCAGCATAAAGCGATCCCAGCTGTTGAAATACCAGGCCCGGTCCGCCGAAGCATAGATGGGGACCACGAAAGTTCCCTCAACCTGGGCCAGGCGGATCACACCGGCCTTGACCACTCCCGCCGGCCCTCTCGGTCCGTCCAGGATGTGGCCGGCAAGACCATGATGCGACAGGTGCGCAATCATGTCTTTCAGGGCCGGGCCTCCGTCTTTCGACGAAGAGCCGCGCACGGTATGCCAGCCGGTTTTTTCGGCAATGCGGGCGATGACATCGCCGTCCCTGCTCTGGCTGATCATCAGCGCCGGGTGATAGGGGGCGTAATTCTTGAAGTAGCGGATCGCTGAAAAGAACTGCTGATGCCAGCAGCACAGCAGAATCCTTCCGCCGCCCCGCAGATGATCGAGCCAGGGTTGTTCGTTTTCTACGCGAAGCCGAAACGTCCAACTGTAAGCGCGGATCAGATAATAAAAAAGATTTTGAAGTTTTTCCGCCAGCAAAAATCTGTATTTTTTCAGCATCGGGAATTCCTTGTGAAGGCAAGATTCAAAAACGCCGGCTTCTTTCGCCGAAGGGCGGAAGGTGATGCTTCGACCTGCATCGGCCGGCCCGGCGGCGTGAATGTTTACTCGGGTGCATGCGTTCGGGAAAGCCCCAGTTTTTCAGAAAGATACCGGCAGAACTGCTGATAAAAGATTTTGGTATTCATACTCTTTTCAATATAATCGCATCGCAGGCCATGAACTTCCCGGACGGCGTCCTCTCCGATAAATCCGCTCAGCACGACGCGGGGAACGTCGAGCAAGTCGCCATGTTCGCGGTCTATCGCCCTGAGCAGCTCCGTTCCGCTCATTCTGGGCATCGTATAGTCAAGAATAATGATGGAGGGCCGGATGCCCGTTCGGAGCAGTTGCAGCGCTTCTTCTCCATCTCCGGCTTCAAAAAACTCCAATTCCAGATCATGGAGAATGCGCGTCACCTGGCGGGTGAAAATAAAGCGAAAATCTTCTTCGTCGTCCACCAGGAGGATCTTTATCCTTGCCATAAATATCCTTAACGCTTTTACTTTTTCGTCCCGGCCAGGTCCAAAACGCTCCGCCGGGGCGCTCCCACTTGCGACGGTCTTCGAAGTCTGTCCATCCACACCTCGCAAAACATTGCATATTTCCCGAAATTCCGCAATGAAGGACTTGCTTCCCGGCGGACAAAGGGGTGCCGGAGAAAATCATAACGAAAATCATTGACAAATCCGGCTGCCGGTAATAGCATTCCGTCAATTTTCCCCGAATGCCATCGCCATCGGACATGGTTTTCTTAAGGCAGAGCAACGGGATTCGGCATCCAGTGAATGGATGAAGAGAGAAAGCGGGTTTAATCCGCCGCTTGCGGCGTCCGGATCGGAAATCGAAACAGGGTAAAGAGCATTGGCGAGGAGCCTCACAGACCGGTGATGAGAAGAATCGTTAAGAAAAGAGCATTGGAAATCATTAAAAATTATCCGCGTTCCGGCGTACTGGTCGTCGGGGACGTCATGGTGGATCATTTCATCTGGGGCAGGGTGTCGCGCATTTCTCCCGAGGCGCCCGTGCCGGTGGTTGATGTTCAGAAGGATTCGGTAATGCTGGGCGGCTGCGCCAACGTCCTCAACACGATCTACGCCATGGGCGGCAAAGTTTTTGTAGCCGGCGTGATCGGCGAAGACGACATCGGCCGGGGGCTGATCCGCCAGCTGACGGAGCGCCGGATTGACACGGCCGGTATTCGGACGGAGAAGGGAAGGCCGACCACCCTGAAGACAAGGATTGTGGCGCACGGGCAGCAGGTGGTCCGTTTCGATCACGAAAGCCGCAAGCCGATCACCCGCGCAAGCGCCGACAGCATTCTTGATTATGTCCGGTCCCTGCGCGATCGGATCGGAGCAATCGTCATTTCCGACTACAGCAAGGGCGTGGTTTCCCGCGAACTGGTGGAGGGCATTCAGGCCGTCGCCGCCGGCTCGAAAATTTTTCTGTGCGTCGATCCGAAGTCCAGCGACTTCGGCGTTTACTCGGGCGTCCACGTCATTACGCCCAACCATTACGAGGCCGAGCGCGCCGCCGGCATGGAAATCACAAACGGAGACGATCTTCTGAAACTGGGGGAGACGCTCCTGGCCGAATTTGATTTTCAGGCGCTCCTGATCACGCGCGGGGAAGAGGGAATGAGTCTTTTTGAACGGGGCCGCCGGACCCGCCACACCCACTTTCCGGCGCAGGCCAAGGAAGTCTATGATGTTACGGGGGCCGGCGATACGGTCATCGGGGTTCTCGCGCTTTCGCTGGCCGCGAGGGCGAATTTGAAGGAGGCCACTGCGCTGGCCAATCACGCGGCGGGCATTGTCGTGGGCAAGGTCGGAACGTCCACCGTGTCGCGGGAAGAATTGATCGGCGTGTTATGAGCAAACCGGCTCCGCCCGCGGCGGTCAAGCTGATCTTCAGCGTTTTCGCGCCCGCGGGAAATTGGATCAACGACGCGATTCGCCGGTTGTCCGTACTGTACGGGCCGCCGGACTATGTCAGCGCGCAGATCCCTTTTGATTATACGGCGTATTATGCGCCGGAAATGGGACAGACGCTGGTGCGGCGGTTTCTGTCGATGGAAAAGCTGATCCGGCCGGAGTCGCTGCCGGACGTGAAACGGACGACGAACGGCATCGAAGACGAATCGCTGGTGGACGGCCGCCGCAGGGTGAACATTGATCCCGGATATCTGTCGCAGGCGCATCTGATTCTGGCGACGGGCAAAGGCTACACGCACAGGCCCTACCTGCGGGACGGGATTTACGCGGATTTGACGCTGATCTATCAGGCCAAAAAGTTTTGTGCCCTGCCCTGGACGTATCCGGATTACGCGGACGAGAGGCAATGGAAGATGTTTGAAGCGATCCGGTCCCGCTATCTGCAGCAGTTGAAGACGTCCATGGACGGTGCCCGGCCCGTGTTTAACTGCGAAAGGGTTGAAGATGATTAAAAGCATGACCGGCTACGGCCGGGTGGAAACGGTCTGCGACGGCCGGAACATCGTGGTGGAAGCCAAATCGGTAAATCACCGGTTTCTGGAAATTTCTCTCAGAACGCCCGCCGCGCTCTATCCGCTGGAGATGGAGTATAAAAAGAAAATCGGGGAGCGATTCAGGCGCGGTCGGATCGATGTTTCGATCCGCCTGGAGGGAGAAGGCGCCGAAACCTCCAGGGTACATCTGAATATGGAGGTCGCCCGGGACACCTTTGAGATTTTAAGCCGGCTCAGAAGAGAATTCAATATTGAAGAGCCCGTGAGCCTCAAGGACCTGATCGGCTTCCGGGACATTTTTACGCCTCCCGCGGAAACGAAGCTGGACACGGATTTTCTGGATCGGGTCGAGCAGACGCTGCTGGAAGCCCTGTCGATGCTGGTCCGGATGCGTCACGATGAGGGGATTGCCCTGTTTTCGGATATGCACGGCAGGCTTCAGGCCGTCCGGGAAATCCTGGAGGCCGTTCGCCTGCGGGCGCCGCAGGTCGTGCTGGAGTACCAGAAGCGTCTTTCCGAACGCGTCCGGGAACTGACGGCGGGAATGAATCCGGATCCGGCCCGCCTGGCGCAGGAAGTGGCCATCCTGGCGGATCGGTGCGACATCACCGAGGAAATTGTCCGCATGGGAAGCCACATCGACCAATTTGAAGCCCTGCTGGAAAGCGAGGAGGCGGAAGGCCGCAAAATCGACTTTCTTCTTCAGGAGATGAACCGTGAAATCAACACGATCGGTTCCAAAAGCAGCGACGTGGACGTTTCCCGCTGTGTGATCGAGATGAAAAGCGAGCTGGGCAAATTGCGGGAACAGGCGCAGAACATCGAGTAGGCGTATGAAGGAAAAGGGAATCTGCATGGTCATCTCCGCGCCCTCCGGGGCCGGAAAGAGCACGATCTGCCGACGGCTGCTCGCCGCCTGTCCGGATATGCAATTTTCCGTTTCGTTCACGTCGCGGGAGCCGCGCCCCAACGAGATCAACGGGAAAGATTACCATTTCATTTCCCGCGAAAATTTTCAGCGCCGGATCGAACGGGGGGAGTTTGTCGAATGGGAGGAAAATTTCGGCGAATTTTACGGAACGTCCGGCAAGGTGCTGCAGGATTTGCTGCAAAGCGGGAAGGATCTGCTCCTCGACATCGAACCGCGCGGGGCAAAGCAAATCAAAAATCAATTGCAGGAGGTCGTTTTGGTCTTTGTGCTTCCCCCCTCTCTGGACGAACTTCTCAGAAGGCTGCAAAAGCGGGGGCACGAAACGCCGGAGGCGATCCGAAAACGTTTTGACCGCGCCGAAAGCGAACTCGGAGAAGTTTTGTGGTATGATTACACCGTGATCAACGACGACCTGGAAGAGGCCGTGAAGCAGCTGACGGCGATTTACCGCGCGGAAAAATGCAGAACCAGCCGCCTGCGCGGCAGGATCCATGAATTGTATCCATCGATGAAAAAAGAGGTGTAGGAGGTGCTCGAACCATGGCAAGAATTACAATAGAAGATTCTCTCAAGGTGGCGAAAACCCGGTTCGGACTGGTGTCGCTGGCGTCCAAGCGCGCGCGCCAGCTGCTGAAAGGGTCCAGGCCGTTGCTGGAGAGCAAGAACCGCGAGATTGTGCTTGCGCTCAGGGAAATCGCGGCAGGCAAGGTCGTTTACGCCCATCCGGAATTTTTGAACGGGTCGCAGGAAGATTTTAAACCGATCCCGGACAATACGGAATTTATCGGCGATGAAGAATACCTTGAATAGACGGCCGGAAGACCGGCTGATCTTTGCGCTGGACGCGCCGCGGGCGGAAGACGCCCTTTCCTGGATCGACCGCCTTTCCGGCAGCGTCGGCCTGTTCAAAGTCGGCAAGGAACTGTTCACGTCCGTAGGGCCGTCCATTGTGGAGAGCATCCGGCAAAAAGGCGGGCGGGTGTTTCTGGATCTCAAGTTTCACGATATCCCCAATACGGTGGCCCGCGCCGGCGAAGCCGCAGCGGCGCTGAAGGTGGATATGTTCAACGTGCACGCTTCGGGCGGAAGCCGGATGATCCGGGAAACCGTCCAGGCCGTGACGGCCTTTGCCGAAAAGCGGGGCGTCGAACGTCCTGCGGTGCTGGCCGTGACGGTGCTGACCAGTTTGAATGACCGGGATCTGGCGGAAGTGGGTTTCGAGAAAACGGCCGGCGAACTGGTTCTGCGCCTGGCGACCATGGCCCGCGAGGCCGGAGCGTCGGGCGTGGTGGCTTCACCCAGGGACATCCTCGCGCTCAGGCGGGCGCTGGGGGACGATTTTTTGATTGTGACGCCCGGCATCCGCTCATCCGATGAAAAAGTGGCGGATGATCAGAAAAGAACGCTGAGCGCCTTTGAAGCGATTTCGGCGGGCGCCGATTACATCGTTGTGGGCAGGCCCATCCGGCAGGCTCAGGATCCTCAGGAAGCCTGCCGCCGGATCATCCGGGAGATTGCCGAAGGACTGGAAACCCGAAACCGCGCGTGACGCTATCGATTGCAGACGGAAGGCGGAGCATGGAGGCAGTTTACGGCGTCAACCCCATCAAGATTCTTCTTTCCCGGGACGCGACCCCCCTGAAAAAAATCATCATTGCCGAAGGCCGGAGCGGTCCGCCGCTTCAGGAAATTCTGGCCTTGGCCGGGCAAAAGAACATCCCCGTCGAATGGGTGCCCCGCCGGCGCCTGGATCAACTGGTCGACCGGACCGATCATCAGGGGATTGCCGGACTTTGCGACGCGTTTGTGTACGCCGATCTGGAAGACGTTTTGAAAAACCGCAGTCCCCGCGTATCCCGGGATCTCGTGTTGATTCTCGACGGCATTCTCGATCCGCAAAATCTGGGTTCCGTGATTCGCAGCGCCTATTGCCTGGGCGCCAACGGCGTCGTGATTCCGAGCGACCGGTCGGCGTCCGTCACGCCCGCGGTCCTGAAGGCATCGGCCGGCAGTGCCCGGCACCTTCCGATCGCCCGCGTGACGAATCTGTCCCGGACGATGGATGAATTGAAAAACCGAGGCTTCTGGATTTACGGCGCCGACGCCCGCGGGGGAAAGAGCATTCGGGAACAGGATTTCAGCGAGCCGGCGGCCCTTGTCCTCGGAAGTGAGTTCAGGGGGCTTAGGCCGCTGATCCGCAGGAAGTGCGATTTTCTCATTTCGATTCCCATGGCGGGGGATTTCGACTCCTTGAACGTAGCCGTGGCGGCGGGGATTATTCAGTATGAAATCCTGCTTCAGCGGCTGGTAAAGCCCTCCGGCCCCCGGTTGTGAAGGCGGAAGGAACGCCGCGGGAGTTTCCGAATTTAACCGGTTGAAACTGCATGGAAGATGGTTTATGATGCAGTCATAAAAACCAATTTTTAACGCCGGAAGAAAGGATGTAGAGCCATGCCGGTTTTCCTCTGGGAAGCGACGACGAAAAAGGGCGAGGTCAAAAAAGGCGAAATGGATCTCGCCGATGAGATGGCCGTCCGCACGGCATTGAGACGACAGGGATTCAAATCCGTTACGGTCAAGCCAAAGCCGAAAGACCTTCTGGAAAACATTCCCTTTCTTCAGGGCGGCGTGGAAGAAAAAAACGTGGTGGTGTTCTGCCGGATTTTCTCTACGATGATCGACGCCGGTCTGCCGCTGATTCAGTGTTTGAGCATCCTGGCCGAACAGGAAGAAAACAAGACGTTTGCCAAAATCCTCCGGACGATCAAGGAGGATATCGAAGGAGGCACCAGCCTGACGGACGCGCTGAAAAAGCATCCGAAGGTCTTTGACGACCTGTTTGTCAACCTGATCGCCGCCGGCGAAGCGGGCGGCATTCTGGACCTCGTTCTGGCGCGCCTCTCCTCGTATCTGGAAAATGCGATGAAGCTCAAGGCGGCCGTCAAGAGCGCCATGACGTATCCCATTACCGTTTTGTGCATCGCCGCCGGCGTGGTGACCCTGCTGCTGTTGAAAGTCATCCCCACCTTTCAGAAAATGTTTTCGGACATGGGCGGTGAACTTCCCGGTCCGACGGCGATGGTCGTGGCCATGAGCGAATTCATGCAGAATTACTGGTGGGTGCTCGGGGGGATCGTTGCCGCCATCGTGATCGGCCTGAAAATGTTTTACAAAACGGAAAAAGGGCACTGGACGATTGACGCATTTCTGCTCAAGGCGCCGCTGATCGGCAATGTGCTCCGGAAAGTGGCCGTCGCCAAATTTACGCGGACGCTGGCCACGATGATGAGCTCCGGCGTGCCGATTCTCGAGGGATTGAATATCGTCAGCAAAACCGCCGGGAATGTCGTCATCGAGGCGGCCGTCGTGAAAACGCGCCAGGCGATCAGCGAAGGCCAGTCGATTGCCGAGCCGCTGTCCGCGTCCGGCGTTTTTCCGCCGATGGTGGTGCAGATGATCGCGGTGGGGGAGGCCACCGGCGCGCTCGATATCATGCTCAACAAGATCGCCGACTTTTATGACGACGAAGTGGACGCGGCGGTCAAGGGGATGACGGCCATGATCGAGCCGATCATGATGGTCTTCCTGGGAGGGGTTTGCGGCGGTATGATCATTGCCATGTATCTGCCGATCTTCAAGATGGCGTCCGTCGTGGGGTAAAAAAATGGTCGGGATGGCGCGATTTGAACGCGCGACTCCTGCGTCCCGAACGCAGTGCCCTACCAAGCTGGGCCACATCCCGACACGGGAAGGGACGTTATAAAATTTATCGCGAAATGTCCACATGTTTTTATATCCGCCGGATTTTTATCCGCGCCAAACCAAGGAAAGCGCCCGGTTGTGATTATTTACGATATCAAATGTGAAAACGGCCACACCTTTGAGGGCTGGTTTAAAGACCGTCAGGCCTGGGTGGAGCAGAATGCCCGGCGCCTGGTTTGCTGTCCGGTCTGCAGCAGCTCCCGCGTGGAAATATCGCCTGCTTCCCTGACGATTCTGGGAAAGGATTCAAAGCCGCCCCGGAGGGAAGAGGAGAAGGAGCTTGCCCCGGGGCAGGTTCTTCAATCGCTGCGCCGGTACATTGAAAACAACTTTGAAGATGTCGGGAACAAATTTGCCGAAGTTGCGCTGAAAATCCACGCAGGCGATGAAGAGCAGCGCAATATCAAGGGAACAACGACCCCCCAGGAAGAAGCGGTTCTGAAAGAGGAAGGGGTTTCGTTTATAAAAATTACTCTGCCCAAAATGGACAGCTGACCCGCTGAATATCCTCCAGGATGACTGTTGGCCCCTGCGCGATCCCTGATTCTGGAAAGAATCAAGGATGGATAAATGGAGCGTATGGTAATGAGCAAATCGTATCAAAACGTGATTGACCGCATCGGGAATACGCCGCTCGTGGAAATCTCGAAGCTCAATCCCAACAAAAGAGTCACGATTCTGGCCAAGCTGGAATCCGCGAATCCGGGCGGGTCCATTAAAGACCGCACGGCGCTCAGCATGATTGTCAACGCCGAAAAAAGGGGCGACCTTACACCCGGTAAAATCATTCTGGAGGCCACCAGCGGCAATACCGGCATCGGCCTGGCCATGGTGGCCGCCGCGAAAGGCTACCCGCTGTGCCTGGCCATGTCCGAGGCGGCCAGCGAAGAGCGGAAAAAGATTCTGCGGGCCATGGGCGCCGAACTGATCTTTACCCCCGCGTCGCTGGGGACGGACGGTGCCATCGAAGTCGCCTACCGGATGCTTCGGGAAAATCCGGAAAAGTATTTCTGTACCGATCAGTTCAACAACCCGGACAACATCGACGCCCATTATTACGGGACGGCGCAGGAAATCTGGGACCAGACCCAAGGCCGGGTTACCGCGGTGGTGGCCACGCTCGGGACGACCGGCACCGCCATGGGCCTTTCCCGGCGGCTCAAGGAGCTCAATCCCAACATTCGAATCATCGGCGTCGAACCATACCTGAAGCACAAGATTCAGGGCCTGAAAAACATGAGGGAGTCCTACCGCCCCGGAATCTTCGACAAGAAGCGTCTGGATGAAAAGGTGAATATCCTGGATGAAGACGCCTTTGAGACGGCCCGCCGCCTGGCCCGGGAAGAAGGCATTCTGGCCGGCATGAGTTCCGGAGCGGCCATGTTTGTCGCAGCCCAGAAAGCCCGTGAAATGGACGAAGGACTGATCGTGGTGATTTTCCCCGACAGCGGGGAGCGCTACCTGAGCACGGAGCTGTTCGCGGTCAAGGAAGAGCTGGCGACGATGTGCTTTTACAACGCGCTCAAACGCCGGAAAACCCTTTTCCGCCCGCTGAAACCGGAAGAGGTGCGGCTCCGCACGTGCGGCCCAACCGTTCATGACGCTCCCCATCTGGGTAATTACCGGCGTCTGGTGGTGTCCGACCTGCTCAGCCGCTACCTGACGTTCAAGGGCTACGCCGTCCGGCATGTCGTTGACATCGTGGACTGCAGCGACAAGTCCATCCGGGGGTCGGAAAAGGCAGGCATGAATCTTGCGGATTATTCCGGCCAGTACCTGAGGATTTTTCTGGAAGATGTCCGGTTTCTGCGGATCCGTCCGGAAAATATTTACGTCAAAGCTTCGGAAGATACGGACGCCACACTGGCGATTGTCGAAAAGCTGGTCGATCGGGGCTACGCCTATGAAAAGCTGCACTCCGTTTATTTCGACATTTCCAAGCTGGGGGACTACGGCAGCCTGTCCAATGTGGATCTGGCCAAAACCCGGACCGGCCACTCGGTGGATCTGGACGATTACGAAAAGGACAGCCCGGCGGACTTCGCCCTTTTGAAACGGGCCGGCCTGGGAGAGTTGAAAAGAGGGATTTACACCAAAACAAAATGGGGCAATGTCCGTCCGGGATGGCATCTGGAATGCGCCGCCGTTTCGCAGAAACATCTGGGCGCGGCCTATGACATCCACGTCAGCGGTGCGGATGAAACGTTTCCGCACTGCGAGAATCTTGTCGCGATCAACAAGGCGTGCTTCGGGCACAGCGGCGCACAGTACTGGATCGGAGCCGAGCTGATCCTGGTGGACGGACGGAAAATGTCCCGCTCCCTGAACAATATTGTGACGATGGCCGACCTTCGGGAAAGAGGGTACGGCGGCCGGGATGTCCGTTTTTTCCTGCTGGGCATGAATTACCGGAAACCGATCAACTATTCGGCCAATGCCCTGCAGATGGCCAAAAACACCATCAAGAAAATGGATACGTTCATTTCCCGGCTGCGGGCGGTGAGCCGTTCCGTCCCGGATTTTCCTGAGGTGGACCAGCTGATGTACGATCTGAACCACGGCTTTGAGCATGCGTTGGATGAAGACCTCAATATTTCCGCCGCTCTGGCGGTGCTTTTCGATTTCATCGGCGCCGTCAACGCGCCGTTGGCCGGGGGGAAAATCAGCGCCGCGGATGCGCGCAAGATCCTGGAAGTGCTTCAAAAAATCAATGATGTTCTTCAAATCATGGATTTCCGGGAGCCGGGGGATGACGAAAAGATCCGGGAACTGATTCAAAAAAGGGAAGCCGCCAGACGCTCCGGCCTGTGGGAGGAGGCGGATTCATTGAGAAACCGGCTGGCAGGGCTCGGTGTGGAGGTTCTGGACAGTCCGCAAGGGACCATTTGGCGCTTCAGGTAGGGAGAAGGCAGGTGGACAACATCAGAAAATCCGTCATCGCGGGTTCCTGGTATCCGGGGAACCCGGCTGTTTTGAGGCTGGAGATCGAAGGCTATTTCCGAAAGGTTCCCGAGCGGGAGCTCTCCGGGGAAGTGATCGGCCTGATTGCGCCTCATGCCGGATACCGGTATTCAGGCCAGGTGGCGGCCCATGCGTATAAACTGATCCGGGGGAAAAAATACGACGGGGTCGTTCTGATCGGACCGAGCCACCGGGTCGCTTTTCCGGGGATTTCCATCTACGGCCGGGGCTCTTTTGAAACCCCCCTGGGTCGGGTTCCGGTCCATGAGGGTCTGGCGGAGGAAATCAGGCGTTTCGACAAGAATATCATTGATTTTCCGGCGGCTCATGCCGAGGAGCATTCCCTGGAAATTCAGCTGCCGTTTCTGCAGGTTGCCCTGGGCGATTTTTCCTTTGTTCCGCTGGTGATGGGCGAACAGAATACCGCGGCCTGCCGGAAGCTGGCGGAGGCGATCGTACGGGCGGGCGGAAAGCGTCGTCTGCTGATTGTGGCCAGCAGCGACCTGTCGCATTTTTACGAGGATCGGCAGGCCAGAGCGCTGGACAGCGTCGCGCTGCAGCACCTGCGGGACAATGACGCCGAAGGGCTTTTGGAAAAACTGGCGCACGACCAAACGGAAGCCTGCGGCGGGGGACCGATGGCGGCGGCCATGCTGGCCGCAAAGGGGCTGGGCGCCTCTCATTCACTTGTTTTGAAGTACGCCCACTCCGGGGACGTGACCGGGGATAACACATCCGTAGTCGGCTACGCTTCGGCGGTGTATTACTCATAACCAGAAAGAGGTTCATATGGAGCTGACCCAACAGGAAAAAACGGCGCTTTTGGAAATTGCCCGAAGGGCGGTGATCGCCAAGGTCGCAAATCGAGAATTGCCTAGAATCTATGGAGATTTTCCGATCCTGAAGGAAAAAAGGGGCGCGTTCGTTACGCTGAAGAAAAGAGGACATCTGCGCGGCTGCATCGGGTACATCAAGGCGGTCAAACCCCTGGGGGAAACCGTGCAGGAAATGGCGGTCGCTGCAGCTTTTCACGATCCGCGTTTTCCATCCGTCAAGAGCGAAGAAATCCGAGATCTAAGCTTTGAAATATCCGTGCTGAGCCCTTTGCAAAAGATCCGGAACATTGAGGACATTGAAGTGGGAAAGCACGGCCTGTACATCGTGAGGGGCTATAATTCCGGTTTGCTTCTGCCGCAGGTGGCGACCGAGTACGGCTGGGACCGGGAAACATTTCTCCGCGAGACGTGTTTCAAAGCGGGTCTGCCCCACAAGGCATGGAAAGACAAGGAAACGGAGATCTATATTTTCTCCGCGAATTATTTCAGTGATCAGGGTTGAATTTTCGCTTTTCCGCCAACGGAAGAATTTTCCAAATAATTTAAAAATTTACTTGACAAAAGCGAGGATAAAAATTAGTGTCCTCAATTCGCACGAAGCAGTGTAGCCGCTTTTTTGCGTTTAAAGCGGCGGTTGTTTTTTGTGAAAACATAATGATTTAGACGGTTTGCTGGCGTAGCTCAATCGGTAGAGCAGCTGATTTGTAATCAGCAGGTTGCGG
>DAOTJI010000068.1:0-2336 GCA_035448625.1 Smithellaceae bacterium
TTTTCGTCTTACCGGCGAAGGCCGGTATCCAGTAATTACAATTAGTTATGGACCCCGGCTTTCGCCGGGGTGACGGTTTGGGTTACTTTTTACGAGTTCATCAATCTTTACAATTTTGCAAAAGTTCGCGAATTCGTAAAAAGTCACCACTGTCACCCTGAGCCTGTCGAAGGGTGACGGTAACTTCTTAATATCACATCATGCTGCGACGGGCTCAGCATGACAAAAGTGGAACACAATGGCGTTTAACGAAACCATCAAAGTTGACGCGTAAATCATTCCTGTTTGTTTCTCAAAAGCGGAAACAAGATCACGTCCCGGATGGACGCGGAGTCGGTGAAGAGCATGATCAGGCGGTCGATGCCGATCCCTTCTCCGGCCGTCGGCGGCATGCCGTATTCCAGCGTGCGGATGTAGTCTTCATCCATTTCGTGGGCCTCGTCATCGCCCGCTTCCCGTTGCCTGATCTGCGCCAGGAAACGCTCGCGCTGATCGGCCGGATCGTTCAGCTCGGAAAAGGCGTTGGCGATTTCCCGTCCGGAAATATAAAGCTCAAAGCGATCGACAATGTCCGGGTCGGTGTTGCTCCTTCGGGAAAGCGGCGAGACCGCGACCGGATAATCGGTGACAAAGGTTGGCTGGACAAGCTTTTTTTCGACCCGTTCATCGAAGACCGCCATGAGAATTTTCCCCAGCGGGTCCGCCTCCTTGACTTCGCATCCTATTTTACGTGCAAAATCAAGTGCTTTTGCATGATCAGCCAGGTCGTCGGGCGTCATGCCGGCGATCTCAACAAGCCCCTCTTTGACACAGAGACGCCGCCAGGGGGGCGTCAGATCAATTTCCGTTCCCTGATAGGTAAAGGTCAGTTTCCCGAAGATTTCCCGGGCGATAAACGTGAACAATTCTTCCGTAAAAGACATTAAATCTTCATAGGTTGCGTAACTTTGGTAAAACTCCATCATCGTGAATTCCGGGTTGTGAAACGTGGAGATGCCTTCATTGCGGAAGTTGCGATTGATTTCATACACTCTTTCCAGGCCGCCGGTGACCAGGCGCTTCAGATACAGCTCGGGGGCGATCCGCAGATAGAAGTCCTGGTCCAGGGCGTTGTGGTGCGTCTTGAAGGGCCGGGCAACCGCTCCACCGGCTTTCGGCTGCATCATGGGGGTTTCCACTTCCAGAAAGTCGTGCCGGTCCATGAACTGCCGGATCAGCCGGATGATTCGGCTGCGCCGGATGAAGATTTCCTTCACCGCCGGATTGGAGATCAGATCCAGATGCCGCTGGCGGTAACGGGTTTCGATGTCCGTCAGTCCGTGCCACTTTTCGGGCAGCGGGCGGATGGATTTGGCCATCAGGCGAAGGGACTGGGCCTCCAGCGTCAGCTCGTTGGTTTTGGTCCGGAAAAGTATCCCTGAAACATAAATAATATCGCCTATGTCCATCTTTTTGAAGAGGGAAAAATCCTTCTCGCTCAGAATGTTTTTGGCAAGATAGCACTGGATCTGGCCTTTCCGGTCCTGGATTTTGACAAAAGCCGCCTTGCCGAAGCTGCGGACGGCCATCAGGCGCCCGGCCAGTGAAAATTTCTGCTCAAGCTTTGCCAGACCGTCACTGTCCGTGCCGCCGAATTCCTGGAGGATCTGGGTGGTTGTATTTTGGGGTTTTGCGTCATTGGGGTACAGGTCCACCCCGGCTGCTTTTAAGGCTGCGATTTTTTCCAGGCGAACCTTTAAAAGATCATTGTCTTCCATAATTTCTCCGCTTTTTAAAAGTCTGTTTGACTATATTTTTTTTGGGGATTAGTCAAGCCCGATTCTGGTCGCAATCCATTGTCTCAAGGGCATTAAAATCAAAAAATGTGTTTGCCTCCCCAGGGGTTGTTATGTATGATGCCGCCAACTTACTTCAGGGGGGAAGGCATCATGGTCAACAAGGCGATACTGATCGGCAGGCTGGGAAGAGATCCGGAGGTCCGCTACACGCCGGATGGTACGATGGTGACAAACTTCACCATGGCGACGGATGAAACCTACAAGGATAAAAACGGGGAGAAGGTGCAGAGAACCGAGTGGCACCGGATTGTTGCGTTCGGCAAACTGGCCGAAATTTGCGGCAATTACCTGGTGAAAGGGAAATTGATTTTCGTTGAGGGACGGATTCAAACCAGAACCTGGGAAGACAAGGAAGGCGTCAAGCGAAACACGACGGAAATTATTGCCGGCGACATGAAAATGCTGGATTCCAAAGGGCAGGTCAAGCCCGGCGATGCAACACCCGACGCCCCCTCCGCGCAAAACAGCGGCACGCCGATGGACGACGTTCCTTTCTAG
>DAOTJI010000068.1:2436-15130 GCA_035448625.1 Smithellaceae bacterium
CGACGCCCCCTCCGCGCAAAACAGCGGCACGCCGATGGACGACGTTCCTTTCTAGCCTTCACGAACGGATTCTTGGGCCCGCGCAGGGAGGCAAAATTACTTGTCTCCCTCTTTTTTTGCCGGCGGGTTTGTGTCGTTCTTATCGGAGACGGACTTCTTGAAATTCCGGATTCCCTCGCCGAGCCCCCTGCCGATTTCCGGCAATTTTCCGACGCCGAAAATAATCAAAATGATGACCAGGATGATCAGCAACTCCGGCATGCCTATTCCAAACATATCATTTCCTCGTTTCTTTCGTGCACTTTAGGGTAAGCGCAAGTGGATCACCTGACCCGACTTGCCTAAATTTTCTATGGTTTTTCCATCCAACTGGATTCGGATGCCGCCCGCATTCCCGATGTCCATGTTAAAGCGGGATGCTTTTTGCGAGAGCGTTTCTCCCGCTTCCAGCAAAACTTCGTAAGGCTCCTTTTCGTCGACCTGCATCCGGATCCAGGTTTGTTCCGTGGCGCGGATGATCAGGAGAGACGTTTCTTCCGCGCCTGCCTGCGCCGGTGAGCTTTTTCCCTTTTCGGGCGCCTTCTGCGATGCGGCCGTTTCCGGGACAGCGGAGGTTTGCACGGACGGCGATGCCGTAACCGGTTCACCGCCCGGCGGACGGACTCCCGTCAAATCCTCCGGTTTCGGCAGGCCGATCCCGGCGGGGAGATCGCCGGACCCCGGCGCGGTCTGAACCACAACGGCCTGTTTCCCGGGCCGCTCGATGCCCTGCCGGGATTCGGACGAAGGCTTGTTGTAAAGGCTCGCGAAAATGGACACGGCTGCAATGAGAATGACCATCGAGGCGACCGACAGGAAGATTTTATGCCGGCTCAGCATTTCGGCCAGAGGCGCGGGGGGAGGTTTAACCGCCGCCTGCTCCCTTTCTTTATTTTTCAGCGCCTGCAGGTATTCTTCGTAACGCTTAAGAGTCGGCCGGCTGTCCACTCCCAGAGCCTGCGCGTATGTTTTGATGAAATTTCGCGTGTAAATGGGAACGGGCAGCAGATGGAACTGACCGTTTTCGATGGCCTCCAGATTGACCGCACTGATCCGCGTGCGCTCAAACATCTCCTTCAGGGTCCATCCTGAATTTTGCCGCGCCGTTTTCAAATCAGGGATGGGAGTATCCGAATTTTGTTCTGTCGTCATGAACGTGCCGCAAACCAACAGTATTTTTGTTTTGTTTAGCATTAAATATTCTGCAGCGCAATGTCTAAGAATGCTCTACCTTTTTTGCGGGCTTTGTGGTTTAAGCGGACCGGATTGATGATGAAACGGAGGAGTGGTTGGTGATGAGGGAAATAACGGATTTTGCCCTTTACCTGGCGCGAAAGGCCGGAAGTCTGCTGGCTGAAAAATTTACCCGGCACAATCCGGTTTATTACAAGGGGACCATCGATCTGGTGACGGAAGCGGACCGGATGTCGGAAGAGCTGATTCTGGCTGAAATCGCCCGCCGGTATCCCGACCACGGCGTTTTGTCCGAGGAATCCAGGGAGAAAAACGGGCGGGCCGCAATGCGCTGGATCGTCGATCCGCTGGACGGGACGACCAATTACGCCCACGGTTTTCCTTTTTTCTGCGTTTCCATTGCCCTGGAGATAGACGGCGTCGTTGTTCTGGGGGTTGTGTATGACCCGGTTCGGGACGATCTGTTTGAGGCTTCGCTGGGAAAGGGGGCGCGCCTCAACGGGAAGGAGCTTCGCGTTTCTTCCGTGGACGATTTATCCCGCAGCCTTCTCGCGACCGGCTTTCCATACGACATTCGCGAAAGTCCGGACAACAATCTGAACTTTTTCAACGCAATGGCCGTAAAAGCACAGGCCATTCGCCGCGCGGGTGCGGCCGCCCTGGACCTGGCCTATCTTGCTGCCGGACGGTTTGACGGCTTCTGGGAGCTGAAACTGAAACCCTGGGACACGGCCGCGGGATCCCTTCTGGTAACGGAAGCGGGCGGCGTCCTTTCCGATATGGCCGGCGAAAAATGGAACCTTTTTTCTCCGGGGCTGGTCGCGGGCAACGGATTGATCCACGGGCAGATGCTGGAGGTCATAAAAGAAGCTCATCGCTCGTAGGAAAAGCGACGGGCAACGAGCAGCGAGTGAGATGAAGGGCGTGGCTGTTTATGTGAGAAATTTGACCATAACTTTTCGGGATCGCGGGCCGTCGAATTCGCAAAAGAAGATGGATTGCCAGGTGCCCAGCACGAGGCGGCTGTTTTCGATGATGACCATTTCGGACGCGCCGACCAGCGAAGATTTGACGTGCGCGGCGGAATTGCCCTCCGTGTGCCGGTAATTCGCGGACAGGGGCACGGCCCGGTCCAGCGCCGCCAGCACATCGCGGGGAACGTCCGGGTCCGCGTTTTCATTGATCGTGACCGCGGCGGTGGTGTGGGGCGTGTAAACCAGGGCGATGCCCGACTCGATCTTTTCGGCGCGGACCGCCTGCCGGACGGCTTCGGTGATGTCGATCATTTCAAAGCGGGAAGAACTCCGGATGGAAATTTCCTTCATGCGGCACCTGCTCGTTTACGGCATTCTGGCCTTGACCGCCGAATAGACATCGCCGATGATCTCGCGGGAAAGGGCCTGCATGGCCTGGCTTGCGGCGGCGCAGTACCCTTTGGGCGAAACGTCCTGCAGGGGCGCTTCCCGCGTATAGGTCTTTTGATACATCATTCTCTTGCCGGTTTCTTTTTCCAGGGAGTCCTGAAGGGAAACGGCGATGACCAAGCGGGCGGTTTTGTTTTTCTTCTCCGTCCGCAGAAAAAATTCTTCGATGCCGCCCGAGAGAATAAAGCGCCCCTCTTCCAGATCGTATCTTGAGAGGACCGCCTGAAAAAGATTGCCGGCTCTCATGTCGGCCAGGAGGAGATCGCCGATCATGTCGGCCGGGTTGACGGCCCAGCGCGAGTAGTTGAAAGTGTCCAGACCGTAAACATCATCACGGAAGATCATGCCGGTCGAATTATACGCGGCGGCAATGGAAAATCGGTTCACCTTGACCGATACGGGAAGCTTCCCTGACGCCTCGAAAGAGGGAGACTCATAGGTCAGCAGGTATTTCTGAACGTCGTATGGCGGTTTGCCGCTGCCGGCGCATCCGGCCGCGCATAACAGGAATATGGCGATAACGATCAGCGGCATCAGGGACGGTTGTTGCCGGAAGCAGGACTGTCCGGGTAAGGATCTTTCCATTGCTCGTTCCTTTCTTTATTCCATGGGCTTTCGCGGCGGCGCCGGTTTGCTGAAAATCAGGTCCGACGGCTCCCGGTTCAGGCTTTCGGAAAGCCTCTGCAGATTTTCCGACGTGACCCGCAGATTTTCCGACGTGTCCTGAAGGCCGGTGGTGATGGTTTTTGTCTTTTTGTCGATGTCTTCCAGGATAGCGTCCATTTGCGCCGATTTTTCACGCAGGTTCAGGGCGGAGATTCCATCCCTGGCCTGACCGACCAGCCTGCGGGCGTCGGTCAAAACGCCCAGGGTTTCCGTGACGGCCTGGTCCACCTTGCCTTCGGCGACGGTCTTGCTGATTTTGGCGATCGTTTCATCCAGATTGGCGGAGGTGTTTTCCAGGTGGGCCATCATGTTCGTGATGCGCTTGCCTTCCACAAAATTTTCGATGGCCTGCGAAGTGTTTTTCAACTGGTTGGAAATGCCCTCGAAGTCGATCTTTTTAATGTTTTGCATGATTGCGTTCGTGTCGGTGATCAGCTTGCTGATTTCCGAACGGTGCGACGGGATGACCGGGTAATCCGGCTTGAAGGAAAGTTTGGGAGAATCAGCCAGTTCGCCGGGTTTGATCCGGTCGAGTTCGATAAAGACAATGCCGGTGATGCCGGCGGTTTTGAGCGAAGCGATGGTCTGCTTCTGCAAATCTCCTTCCAGGTCGATTTTCATGGTGACTTCGATCAGGCGATAGTCGGGCGCCACGTCAATGCTCTGAACTTTCCCGATTTCGACCCCCCGGTATTTAATCGCCGAATCCACCTGCAATCCCTGGACGGACTCGTCAAAATAGACGTTGTAGAGGGCGCCCTTGGTGAAAAATTTGGCCGCGCCGACCCAGATGATCACGCCGGCGCAGATCAGCGCGCCGATGATGACGAAAAGGCCGATTAAAAATTTAGAGCTTCTAGTTGGCATAAAACCTCTGTTCGTCCTGATGTTCGGGCAACTGCCGCAGGAAGAAACTTCTGACCCGCGGGTCCGTCGCCTGTTCCTTTAGTTCCAGGGGCCGGCCTTCCGCGATGATCCCCCGGGCTTCTTTGTCGAGCATTAGCACTCTATGGGCTATTTTGTAAATAGATTCCAGTTCGTGGGTGACGATCACCATGGTGGTTCCCAGGGCCTCGTTCGTCTTGATGATCAGGTCGTCGAGCTCCACCGCGGTGATCGGATCGAGGCCGGCGGACAGTTCGTCCAGGAAAAGCACGCGCGGATCGAGGGCCATCGCGCGGGCGATGCCCGCTCTTTTCTTCATGCCGCCGGACAGCTCGGACGGGTTGTGATTTTCGTAGCCGGCCAGGTTGACCATGCCCAGTTTCATCCGAATGACCAGGTCGATGGTTTCGGCATCGAGGTCGGTGTATTCCTGCAGCGGCAGCGCGATGTTTTCCTTGATGGACATGGAGCTGAACAGCGCGCCGGACTGAAAGAGAACGCCGATGTTTTTACGGTAATCGTTGAGGGCCTCATCCGACGCCCGGATGATGTCGGTTCCCTGATACAGGACCTGGCCGGCGTAAGGCTTCTGCAGGCCGATCATGATTTTGAGCAACGTCGATTTGCCGCAGCCGCTGCTGCCCACGATGACCAAAACCTCCCCCCGGCACACGTCGAAGCTCACGTTTTCAAAGACGATGTTGTCGCCGAAGCGCTGCGTCAGGTTTTTGACCGAAAGGATGGGCATTTTTTCCGTTGGTTCCGGCATGGCGCTCCTTATATCCGTCTTCCTAGAAAATCCCGTATCTTTTGACATAGTACAGCATGACGGCAAAAATGGAATCCGCCAGCACGATTAAAAAAATGGCCGCCACCACGGCGGAGGTCGTAAACTTGCCGACATCCTGGGCGCCGGCGCGCACCTGAAATCCCCGCTGACAGCCGATGGCGGAAATGAGTCCGGCAAAGACCGCGGCTTTGATCAGGCTGGTGACCACATCAAACACCTGGATGGTTTTGATGGACTGGGAAATATAGGTTTTGAACGTCAAATCGAGAGTCGTGACGCCGATGATCAGGCCGCCGAGAATGCCGGCGACGTCTGCGTAAACGGTCAGGATCGGCACGACGATGACGGCGGCCAGAACCTTCGGAACGGCCAGAAAACGGACCGGGTCAAATCCCATGGTCTGCAGCGCGTCCACTTCTTCGTTGACCAGCATGGTGCCGATCTCCGCGGCAAAGGCGGAGCCGGAGCGTCCCGCGACCAGAATCGCCGTCATGATCGGCCCCAGTTCCTTGATCATGGCAAAGCTCACCAGTGTAGGGACGTAAATATTCGCGCCGAACTGCTTGAACTGCAGATAGGACATGAAGGCCATGATCAGGCCCATCAGGGCGCCGATCATGGCGACAATCGGCAGGCCGTCCACACCCGCGCGCTGCACATAAAAAAGAACATCCTTGCCCCGAAGCGTTCCGGGATGCATCAGGGTGTAGGCCAGGGCGATCAGCAGATCGCCGATAAACGTGATGAAATTCACGAAGTCCCTGCCGATCGATAACGAGGCCTGGCCGATCTGAGAAACCAGTCCTTCGCGGCTGTACTCCGATTTGAAAGGCCGCAGGGTCAGAGCGTCGGGGTGGATCACGCTGAAAATACCTTTGGCCTCCGCGCTCAGGTTGACCAGGCTGCAGGTGATTTTCCGTTCTGCCGCCTCTTTTTCAAGTTGAACAAAAGCCAGCGCCGCCGCGCTGTCCAGGTAGCAAACTTGAGAAAAATCGACCGTTACACCCTGAATCGATGGATCGGAAATGGCCTGTCGGATATCGCGGGCGAAGGCCGAAAGATTTTTCAGGCTGAACTCTCCTTTCAGGCCAACGAGAAGATCCGGTTTTCCCTTTTTGAAAGAAACCTGGTAATCGGCTTGACAATCTTGGTTTGGCGGAGTCGTCATGGCATTCTTTTCTCGTCTGGATACAACATGCCGATATTGAAAAGGATGTATTTGCAGAGGCATTTAAGCCGTTTGGCCGGTGCTTGTCAATGAAAATCGTGGGATGAAAAACCAAAGGCGGCCTGAGCGAACTGAAGACTTTGCATCTTTACACTTTGTTCATCGCGAGAAGCGAAGCGACGTGGCGATCTCCTCACATATAAAATGCTGATGAGATTGCTTCACTTCGTTCGCTTTTGACGAAGAGACATGATGCAAAGGATTTCTTTCAGCCGGGCGACAGAGCAAGGGCCGCGCCGTTGTGCCGCCGGTTCATATCTTCTTTTGGGCGACCAGATCCGCGAAATGCTCGAAGGAGCGGTCAAAGGTTCGTTCGGCGTCTTTCGGGAAAAAGCAGCCCGGCAACTGCCTCTTTTTCAGGTGGTAGGCGACGCAGTCGCAGCAGATTCCCTTGCGGCTGCAGGGTTCGTAGGTGCAGCCGCAGATGTCCAGGTTTCTTTCTTTTTTGCAGTCCAAGGCAGATATTCCTTCGGAAAGTAACGAGCAATGAGCGACGAGCTAAGAGTTTTTTCCTATCGCCCATAGCCCATCGCCTATAGCCTGTCCCTCACGTCCTTGTAGGGAACGGTCGCGATAACCTAACCACCTGAAGGTGGCGCGAGGTCACAAGCCGTTCCCTACCATTCACCATCCACCATCCACCATCCACCAATTACCGATTACTTCAAAACGATCAGCGCGTCCACGACCACCGGCTTTGACCCGGAGAGAATCACCGGGTTGAGGTCGATTTCCATGACGTTGTCAAAGTCCAGACCGATGCGGCCGACGCTGATGAGCATTTCGGAAAGCAGCTTTTGATCCGCCGCTTCCATGCCGCGCACGGCGTCCAGAATCTTGTGCCCTTTGATTTCCTGCATCATTTCTTTCGTGTCCCGGATTTCCAGCGGCGCGCGGCGGAAGGAAACATCGTGGAGGATTTCCGTGAAGATGCCTCCCAGGCCGAACATTACGCAGGGGCCGAACTGCGGATCGCGCGTCAGTCCCATGACCAGTTCGCGCCGGCCTTTGATCATCTCCTGCATCAGTACGCCGCCTTCGTAACCTTCCATGCCGGCCAGAATTTCACGAAACGCTTTTTTCGCTTCCGCGGCCGTTCGGATATCGACGTGGATCAACCCTTTTTCGGTCTTGTGGGCAATGTCCGCGGAGCAGCCCTTCATCACCAGAGGAAAGCCGATTTTCTTCAGGCCGCTTTCCATGCCGGCCTTGTCTTTGGCCAGAACTTCTTTTGTAATCGGGATGTCGTACGCGGACAGGACCTGTTTGGCCTCGTATTCCGAAAGCGTTTTGCGCCCCTGCTTCAGGGCCTTCTCGATGATCCGGTTTGCCTTATCGTTTTTCATTTTTTTCTTCCTCCGTAATAGGTGTTGACGCGGGCGACAGCCCGAATGGCGTCATGCATTTCATCAAAAACCGGGATGCCGCAGTTGACATATTCCTGTCGGGCCATGGCCATCATTTCGGTCACGTCCATGCTTTCCAATCCCCGTTTCACGTTGGGAAGCACCGCAATCACCGGCTTGCCGGTCCGGTCCACCACGTCGCGGACTGCCTGGGCCAGCTCCCGAAAGGGCGTTACGGTGTTGACCGACAGGTTCATGGCCTGGGCCAGGCCTTGGTAATGGAAAAGAAGGGAAACGATCATCTGCAGATCGATTCGCGGATCTTCCGCCGCGGCCAGCAAAATTTCCCGGAGGGGTTGCGGCCCGACAAACGGATTGGCAACGTCGATGGGGTTGGTCGCGCTGGAGCCGGGTTTGGGAAGATGATTCCCGATGCGCTCCTGGAGTTCCGCGGAAAGCGAAGGAATTTCGATGCCGTGTGTTTCCGCCAGGTCGCAGGCGGTAACGCCGATCGCGCCGCCCCCGCCGATAACGGTAATGTTTCTGAAGGACTTTTGCGGCAGCATGGAGAAGGCCATGGTGACCTGCGCCATTTCCTCCGAGTCGGCCACCTGAATGGCGCCCGCCTGCCTGATCATCGACTGCCAGATGACGCGGCTTCCGCCCATGGACGCGGTGTGGCTGGCGACCGCCCGGGCGCCGGCGCGGGATAATCCCCCTTTGTAAATAATCACCGGTTTTTGACTTGCCGCGGCCTTCATTTCGCGGAAAAAGGCCTCGCCGTCCTTTATGCCTTCAATATACATGGTGATCACTTTGGTCTCCGGGTCGCCGGCCAGGTGGTGGAGCAGTTCCGCTTCGCGCAGGTCCGCCCCGTTGCCGAAGCTCACCATCTTGCTGAACCGGACCCCCATCCATTTTGCCGCGTGCGCAAAATCGATCGACATGCCTCCGCTTTGCGCCAGAAAGCCGACGGGTCCGCTTTCGCGGGAAAGGTCCGGTCCCGGCAGCAGCGTCAGGGCGCTTCTGGGGCAGTAAATGCCGAAGCAGTTGGGACCGACCACGCGGATGCCCTTCGCGGCCACTTCCTGAATCTGTTTTTCCAGAGCCTGTCCTTCCGGGGTTCCCAGTTCGCTGAAGCCGGAGGAGAGAATTTCCGCGCCGGCGGCGCCCTTTTTCCGGCAGGCTTCCAGCGCTTCGGGAACGAACCGGGCCGCTACGGACACGATGGCAAAGTCGATGTCCTCCGGAATATCCTCCACGCTTTTGTAAATGTTCAGCCCGGCGATTTGGCCGCCTTTGGGATTGACGGGGAATATTTTCCCTTCAAATCCCATGGCGAGAATGGATTTTAGAATGCCGGCCCCGAAGCCGATGCTGTTTTCTCCCGAAGAAACTCCCAGGATCGCCACCTTGCGCGGATAAAATAGCCTTTCATAGTCCGTGGCCGGATAGTTTCTTTTGTGGATCTTAGTGTTGCCCGTCCTGTCAAACATTGTTGACCCTCCCGACGAAAAATTTATCTTGCATGCTAAATATGAAGCAAAATCGTCACTTTCGAAGATCTTTCAGCATCCGAATCAGAAGCAGTCTTTCTTCCATACTGAACATGGAAAGGATTTCCTGGTTTAACTCTTCGGTATCATTAATAATTTTGTCACGAAACGACAGCGCCTTGTCCGTCAGCCGGATGTTTAAAACCCGCCGGTCGTCTTTCACGTTCTTGAGGATCCAGCCGCTTTCCGCCATTCGGTCCATAACGCCGGACAGCGTGGCGCTGTCCAGAGACAACCTCTTTCCCAGTTCGCCTGCGGAAAGCCCTTCTTCCTCATAGAGAGCGTGCAAGACAAGGCCCTGCATAGGCGTCAGACCGTAAGGCTGCAAGCGGGACTTGAATATTCCGTAAACCCGCTGGTAGGCTTTGCTGAGAATGAAAATAATAACATCCTGATAGCTGATCATGGAACCCGCCGGTCTGATTATTTTGTATGCTAGATAAATGAACGGCAGAGGCAAGTCAAGAAAAAAGTTGCCTGGTGCAAAAGCTGACGACCTCGTAACAAGTCATTTTCGCACCCTTTTCGTCGTACCGACGAAGCCTGCCCTCGAGAAGTCGGGGGACGGTATCCGGTAAGGGAATAAAGGAACTGGTTCCCCTGCCTCCGCGGGGACGACGCCTGGACTCCGGCGCTTGTGCCCTCGCGCCACCTTCAGGTGGTTAGGGTATTCGCCGGAGTGACGGTTTCAATTGCTTTTTACGAGTTCATCAAAACTGATTGACCCTTTCCGCTTCCGATGTTCCGGCTCTGAAGATTCCGGGGGGCGAAGGGGATTCATTCGCAGACGGCTTTTCGGAGGGCGTCTTCTGTAGAATCAGGAAGGATGGGCTTCCATTCCGGAGAGGATGTTTTTCCAGAAAAAATCACTTTGCCGTTCGTGTCATAAGCGATTAACGAAGCTTTTCGGATCAAATTTTTCCCGCAGTCGATTTCACAGGTAAACATTTTCCTGGACATCTGTTCGTATTCCGCGGCGGGCAACCCCTTTTCTCTCAGGGATTGAAGGGTTTTTTCCCTGCCCCGACCGGAAAGGTTTTCTTTTCCCAATGCCTGGACGATGTGTTTTCCGTTCGTTTTGTCAACATTGAGCTTCCTGTGATAGGAAAAAACGTTTCCGTCCGCGTCCCGAAGGTATTCCACCCAGTCCGCCGAGGCGGCCAGGGGCGCCGGGAAGAGAAAAAAAGCCAGAAGCGGCAGGCAGGCGAATTGAACGATCTTTTTCATGCTATTTTTTTCTCCGGAACGTGCCGCTGTGGGCGCATTCGGCATTGCCGGCCACGCAGCGGTTGACGGCCTTCATCTGCAGGACTTTTCCACCAACCAGCCGCAAAACGCCGACAGAAGCCAGCGCGTCGGTATAAGAAATGGTCCTGTTCTCGCTGATCGTGCCGGACAATGGATACGCCTTATCCCCGATCTTGATATACCCCCGCACAAGACCCTTCTGCTGTTCATCGATGACAATCTCCATCGGTTTCCCGCAGCGGAGACCTTCTTTGGAACTCATCGTGCAATACTCCCCCATCCAGGTTCCTGCAAAATTCGGAGCGCTGCCTCCGGCCAAAGCTTTTCCGCAAATCATGAAACATCCGATCATAACAACGAGTGCGCCGATCTTTTTCATCCCATCTCCTTTCTGAAACAAATTTATGCAATCCCCAAATGGCGGTTCCGTTTCGTTTTCTTTACAGGTCTGCGGGCCTTTCCACTTTTCTCTTATAACTGAAAAATGCGCCTGTGATCAACAGGATATTTTTCCTCCGGGGAATTTGTGCCGGAGGAGATCGTCCGATTCTCCAAAATGGACGGCCTCGTAAAAAGTCGAAAAAATGGATCCTTGAAAAAGGGTGGCCCCAGGCGGAAGAGTCGGGTATGATGCGCGACAAGGAATGCGGCGGGGAAGCGCGACATTTCGAAAAGGCTGAAGCAAGTGTGGGAGAGCTTTGAATAACGGCCATTTCTGTCATTTCGACTTCTTCTTTGTCATTTCGACCGAAGGGAGAAATCTTGAACAAACGGCCATCCTTAAGATTTCTCGTCGCTCACGCTCCTCGAAATGACATTTTTCAAAGCTCTCTGTGTGACGTCAGGAACCGGATGTTCGGGGGAGGGGAACGCATCGTCATGACCGAAAAAGCGAAAACAGCGGCGTTCTACGGATGGGTTTTGATGCCTGTTCTGTGCCTCGTGTATTCGATCCCGATCGGTTTTGCGTTGTACGGGCCGCCCGTCATTTACCGGTTCATGCAGAAAGACCTGTCGTGGCAGCGCGGAGAGATCAGTCTTGGCTATACCATCATCGGATTGACGCTCGGCCTGGGCGCATTCATCATTCCGTGGCTGATGGACCGCTTTGGGCCCCGCAGGACGCTGGCCATCGGCGCGTCTGTGACGTCGGGATCGGTTTTGCTGATGGCATTTGCCGGGCAATCCTATCCTGTCTATTTGCTTTTATGCTTTTTTACCGGCTTGGGAATTTCTTTCGGGTCGGTCGTGCCCGTGCAGGCGCTGGTTCTGCTGTGGTTTAATGTTCACCGGGCGCTGGTCATGGGCCTGGTGCTGGGCGGAGGCGCGATCGGCGGGTTCATTTATCCCCAGATCATCAGCGCCTCCATTGTGGCTTTCGGAGGAAACTGGAGGGTTGGCTGGTGTGTGATCGCACTCGCCTGTGTTATCGGTGCGGTCGTGGCCATGATTGCCGTCCGGAACCGGCCGGAAGACCTTGGACAGCATCCGGACGGAATGGTCCCCTCGGCCGTTCGCGAAGCCATGTCCGACGCCCGCATCGGGCGGTTCAGAACCTACCGCTCGCCGGTAAACTGGAATTTTAAAGACGCCCTGAAAACCAAAAGCATCTGGCTGGCCATCATCGGAATGTCGTTCATCTGGTTTTTGTGGCAGTCCGTGCTGACCCAGACCCCGGCTCATTTGAGCGACCGGGGGTTTTCCATGTCCGATCCGGTTTGGTTTCTCCGGCCCGCCTTTATTTACGGGCTGATCCTGGCCTGCAGCATCGTGGGCCGGCTCAGCGTCTCGTTTCTGGGCGAACGCATGGAAAGCCGTCTGCTGATCGCCATCGCCGGTTTTAGCCTGATCGGCGGGGGCGTTCTCTTCTGGTTTGCCTCCCGGGAGAACCTGTGGGCGGTTTACCTGTACCCGCTGCTGGTCGGCTTTGGTTTCGGCGCGTCGTATGTGTCTTATCCGCTTTTAATGGGAAACTATTTCGGGACGGAGTCTTTTCATAAAATCAGCGCCATCGCCAATCCCATTACGTCGGTTTTTCCGTACTCCGGCGCGTTTTTTGCCGGCTGGCTCTATGACGTGAACGGCGGCTATGGAACGGCTGTCGTCATCGCCTGCGGCATTGCGCTGGTCGGCTCCGTGCTGATGCTGCTGTGCCGGCCGCCCGTCAAGGCCGGCTGAAGATTCGCCGCGGGACCGAATCAGGAAAAGAACGTGAAAATGTTTACAGGAGTGTTACAAAACGATAAAGAGGCTGCAAATGCCAGGCATCTGCAACCCCTTGATTTTACTGGCGCGCCCACCTGGATTCGAACCAGGGG
>DAOTJI010000069.1:0-15125 GCA_035448625.1 Smithellaceae bacterium
GTCATGGATTATTTGATTTACTTGATTTATTTGGTTGTCGGTCTTGCGGCCGGCGTAGTCGGCGGGCTTTTGGGGACGGGTGGATGCGCCCTGATGATGCCTGTCATCCGCTTCGGGTTTCATTTCGATCCGGCGATTGCGGTGGGAACAACCCTGACTGCTGTTGTGTTTACCGCCGGTTCAGGAGCCTTTCAGCATATGCGTATGAAAAACGTTGACAAAACGACGGCGATTCAGGTTGGCGTCAGTGGTGTGGTCGGCGTCATCATCGGTTCTATTATTTTCGCCTATATTAAGGATTACGGCGATGTCATCGACCTCATCATCGGCGTCGCGTTTATTCTGGTCTCTTTACGGATGCTCTATGAAGGCCTCCTCGGCAAAACGCCGCCCCCGCCTGCCGGACCATCCATGCCCGGCACGGTGGCGTCGAAATCCGTTTTGGGCGCATCTGTTGGCACACTGACGGGCATTATCGGACTGGGCGGCGGCTATGCGCTGGTGCCTGCGTTTCTATACTTCATGAAAGCGCCTATGAAGCTGGCCATCGGCACGTCCATGGCGGCATTTGTCTGGATGGCGCTGGTCGGGGCCGCATTCAAGATCTACCAGGGTGTGGTTAATATTCCCGTTGCTATAACGCTGGGTATCGGCGCTCTTGTCGGTGCGATCTATGGGGCCAAACTAGTGGCCAAGTTCAAGCCCAACGTCCTGAAGGCACTTTTCGGTTTTCTGTTCCTGTATGTTTCTCTGAAATACATCCTCTTGTATTTCAAAATATATATCTAACAAAATTTCCTTAACGCGAGACAAAAGAAGTGTGTCGATGCTTGAAAGAGAAGAAGAAAAAACAATGATGCACTGATTTGGTGCAATAAGGGGAAGCCCGGCGCATAACGCGCAACAAAGTCCGGCTATAACGCCGACCTGTCTCAATTTATTATTTGGAGTTTAAAATGGACCCGAAACAAATTGCCAAGCAGATGATTGTTTTTAACAAAACCGCTTTTGATAATAACTTCCGCGCCATGGAGTTATTGCAGGAACAGACGGAAAGGCTGGTCGGCAAATTTTGGGAAAAGTCACCCATGTTTCCCGAAGAAGGCAAAAAAGCGATTGCCGATTGGATGACGTCCTATAAAAAAGGCTGCGCCGATTTCAAAAATATGGTTGATGATAACTTTAAGAAAGTTGATGAATTTTTTAAAGAATATAAATGAAGAACATTGATCCGGGCGAAGGTCCGTAGTAACAGAAGTCGGCTATTCTAAAGGAACAGAAGTGGATTTTTTATACAATTGTGCCTGATAGCGTTCCTGTCAGAAGGACCGAAAGGGGAGCTGTATGAGTAAGAAAATTGATGTTGTCGTCATCGGTGGCGGTCCGGGGGGAACCCCAGCCGCCATGCATATGGCTTCCAAGGGAAAGAAGGTTCTCCTGGTGGATAAAGCAGGCAAACTGGGGGGTGCCTGCCTGTTTGTCGGCTGCATCCCTTCAAAAATCATCAAGCATGCCGCCGATGAATATAATGCGCTCCGGAACAAACCGGCGGGCGATAGGCCATTTTCAGAGGATGCCGGCGTTTTCTGGAAGGAAATTCGCGCCCGGATGGACAGCATTTTGTCCATGCGCTCAGCGGGGGCCCTGCAACGACTAACCCAGCTCCCTAATGCAACGATGATAGCGGGTTCGGCGAAGTTCATTTCCAATCAGGAGATAGAAATCGAAGGAATGAACGGGGAACGATCTGTTTATGATTTTGACCATGCCATCATCGCGACCGGCTCCATTCCTGTAGTTCCGCCGTTTAAAGGCGATGCCGTTCAAGACGTGCTTACCACTGAGCTTCTTTTTGAGCAAGAGACACTTCCCCCATCGGTTGTGATTATCGGCGGCGGTCCCATCGGGGTCGAATTGGCCCAGATGCTGGTTAAGTTGACGGTCAAATGCACGATTATCGAAATGATGGAGACCATTTTGTCCGGCGTGGTCGAGCCGGAATTTGCCGAGGAGCTTGCCAAAAAACTGGCGGCATCGGGCATCGATGTTTTCACCTCGGCAAAGGTGCTGGAAGTGAACCGGTCGGGCGCCAATTTTACCACGACATTCATCGATGGCGCAGGCGTTCAACGGACCGTTCGATCGGGGAAAGTTCTTGCGGCGGCGGGAAGAATGCCCAATCTGAAAGATCTTCATTTGGAAGCAACGGAAATTCAATTTGACCGCCAGGGCATCGCGGTCGATGACTATCTTCAAACCGGCGTTTCGAGAATATATGCGGTGGGCGATGTAATTCACGGACCGAAGTTTGCCCATACGGCCACGTATGAAGCCCATATCGCGGCCGTCAATATCCTCATGGGACAAAATGTTCAAAAGGCTGATTTCTCGAAAAATTCATGGGTGCTGTTTTCTGATCCGGAGATCGCCTCGGCGGGATATACGACAGCAGATGCCCTGAAAAATAATCATGAGATCATCACGGGGAACTATGACTACAAAATTGATGCGACGGCGCAGATCAATCGCGCGCCCTTCGGATACCTGAAATTTGTTGTTGATAAGAAGAGTCTCGCGATTATCGGCATCCATATCTTTGCGCCGGGCGCCTCTTCCATCGCCGGGGAGGCGGCCCTGATTGTGGCGAAAAATCTGACGTTGCAGGATGTGGCGCAAACGATCCACCCGCACCCGACAATGACGGAAGCCTTCGGTTTTCTGGCGATGAACATGCTTATGGGGAAATGACCGTCCGCCAAAAACATAACCGCTGCTTTTAGAGCGTCTGAGCGAAAGGATAAGCATGACAAACGCCGATGTTTCCTGTAAAACAACCATTGAAGTGATCGGGCCGGGATGCTATTTCTGCAAGCGGCTTTACTCATTGGTTCAGGAGGTTGCAGGCGAACAGGGAATACATGCTGACATCGTCCACGTTACCAACCTCACGACCGTCCTACGCTATATCCCCTTCACGCCGGTGCTGAAGATAAACGACCAGATCGTCCATAGGGGCAAGCACTTGCCTGAGAAAAACAAATTGAGAAGTCTCCTTTGTTTTAATGAGGAACGAACAGTGAAGTAACAATGAGGAGGATGCCATGAGTCAGAAGACCCTTTTAAAGGCGGCGGTGGTCATATTCTCTGTCTTCATTTCAACATTGAGTGCTTTAGCCGGCGAGTTACCCGCTATTGTCTCCACGGACTGGCTGGAGAAAAATCTCAAGAAGGATAAACTGATCATCCTTGATGTTCGTAAAGTGGAATATTATCAGGAAGGCCATATACCCGGCGCCGTCAATGATTTCTATCGCGCCTGGTCTTTTAAAAAAGCCGATCTCAGTGCGGAAGTGCCTGACCTGGACGATTTGTTTGAACTGGTGGGTTCAGTAGGGATCAGTCCCGATAATGATGTTGTTGTGGTCGGCAAAATGGATACCTGGCAGGAACGTGTTCATATCGCCCGGGTCGCCTGCACGCTCCATTACGCCGGTGTAGCCAATGTTGCTCTTCTGGACGGTGGATACATCAAGTGGGCCAGGGAAGGCAGGCCGGTATCCAAAGAAACGGTAAAGCCCAAACCTGTAAAATTCAAAGGTCAAATCAACAGAAACATCTTTGTCAAGAAGGACTACATCCTGAAAAATCTGGATAAGGTGCTGCTGGTGGATGTGCGAGAACCGGCGTTCTTTAAAGGTCAAAGGAAAGCGGAAGTAGCAACCAAGGCAGGCCGCATTCCCGGTGCTGTTAATCTGCCGACGTCCTGGATTTTTGAAAAGGATGGAACCTTCAAGGAAAAGGAAGTTCTGGAATCATTGGCGGCAGGTGTGGTCGGCAAAGACAAGGACAGGGAAATTATTACTTATTGCGATACGGGCACCTGCTGTCCCACCTGGCATTTTATGCTTCGCGAAGTTCTTGGATATCAGCGCGTCTATCTCTATGACGGCTCCATCGAAGAATGGACGGCCGACCCCGGCGCGCCTGTTCAGACAAACGGCGACAGTAAATAGCATAAAGGAGGTTGCTCAACCATGAAATTTACGGAAATTGCCAAAAACTTCAATCCGGCCTGGTTTGCCGCCGTCATGGGGACGGCGGTGATTCCCCTTGTGTTGTCCTTTCTGAATTTCCCCTTTCTGTATGTTGTAAACGTCTGCTTCTTTGTGCTTGCATTGCTGATGGGCCTGCTGGTTCTGATACCCTGGACGGCAAAACTTCTTTTTTACCGGGAAAACAGCGTCAAAGACCTGAATCATCCGATTCTCGCCCATTTCTTCCCGACCATGCCGATTGCCCTGATCATTATCGCCATGGATTTTCTGAAAATGCCTTCCGCGCTGTTTGCGTCCGCCACGTCGCAGGCCCTTGCTTTCTGGCTCTGGGTTCTGGGATCTGCCGGGATTTATATTTTCGGGTTCATCATAATGATGCGCGTTTTCAGTCATAAGGGCATTACACCGGCTCACGCGAACTTCGGCTGGTTCATCCCCCCTGTCTCGTTGCTCATTATTCCGGCGGGCGGGTTGGAATTGGCCGCATTGTATCCTCAAACGATGGAGCTGACGATCGGCTTGTCCCTGATGAGCTTCGGTATCGGAGTATTTCTGTTTTTATTTGTCGGAGCGGCTGTTTTTCATCGCTACATCTACCATGAACTGCCCATGAGCCGTCTGGTGCCGACCGTCTTTGTCGGAATGGCGCCCACGGCCATCATCGCCGTCGTGCTTTTCAAAATGATGCAGCTTTTCGAACATCAGGATGTGCTGGGCATTGCTCCTCAGGTTTTTGCGCCGCTGGCTAAAATCGCCATCATCGGCAACTGGGGGTTTTCCGTGTGGTGGTTTGTCATGGCCTGCATAGTGATTTCGCATTATATCAGGAAAATCGAACTTCCCTATGCTCTGACCTGGTGGGCCTTCACTTTCCCGTCGGGGGCGCTTTGCCTTGCGTCTGCCGTTGCCTGGAAGGTTACCCAGTTTTCATCGTTCTATGTCTTTTTCGTTGGGGCGACTGTTTTCATGCTGATCGTCTGGCTGATTGTTTTGCTGAAAACGGCAAAAGGCGTAGCGTCTGGAAAGATATTCCTTCCTGCGCCGTGAAACCATTGCGCATCGTGAAAGAAATGTAAACATGGTGAAGCTCTCCACTCTTGACCCGGACAATAACGACTTCAAAGATACGGATTTGGTATGCTTTTGCTTTCAATATACCAAAGAACAGATTGAGAAAGACTACATGGATCATGGACGATCAACCATTCTCGACAGGATTGCGCTTGAAAAGAAAACGGGCGGATGCAACTGCGCTGAGAAGAGTCCCAAAGGCCGCTGATGTCTCCCGGACGTCCGCCGGGTTGTGGACCATATTGCAAAAAAAGCCCGATAACCAGTTGATGAAATAGTCGCTGACTCAAGCCCGTCGCTCTTAATCTTCCTCCATGCGGCCTTGTTGATACTGAACCTCAGCAGATTGTCCGGGCACGTGTGTGCCTGCATCGGCCACTGTTGAATGGGCGTTGCCAGCATGGATACATCTTATCCACATGGATACACTGCGTGGATATATTTCACCCGCATGCTGATTCGGAAAGCGTGATGACCGATGTCATAGTTATGAATAGTTTCAGTAAAATATAGGGTTACACTTTGTGCTTTTCCGTGGCACACAGCTTGCTGAATGAATCAGTAATGATATTTGGCAAATTGGCAAAATTAGAAATATGAGAAACCTATGGATTATTACAGTAACGATTTTATTGGCGGTGCTGGCGGCCGCGCCGGTAAACGCGCAGATGCGAATGCGCGGCGAATACGGCCGCGGGCAGTACACCGTCGTCGATATCACCAAACTGCCTGATTTGAATTTGACGCAGGAACAGACGGCGAGACTGCGGACTATGCATAAAAACAATTTGCGGGAAGTTAAACCGTACCTCGATCAGATGCGCGCCAGAAGCATGGAATTAAAGGAACTCTGGCTGATGACGGAACCTAAACTCGATAAGATAGACGATTTGCAACATGAGCTTCTGAAATTGCGGGCGGTGATTATGGAAATAAATGCGGCCTACCGGCAGGGAAGTTTAAAACTTTTGACGGAAAAGCAACGCACCGTACTGGAATCCTGTGAAGAGAAAAGCGGTTATGGATTCGGCAGGGGCATGCGGGGCCGCGGCGGGATGGAGAGGCTGGAATAGGCGGCCCCTAAAATATTAACCATTTTTTAAAGGAGAAGATTTATGAAAACAAAGAGAATGTTGAGTTTGATGATCGTTGCGATTTTTGTCTTAACCGTTTCCCTGGCCGTTGCCGGACCCGGCAGATGGCAAGGCCGCGGCAGCGGCGGTTGGGGCATGGGCACGCCTTACCAGGGCATGTATAACCCGGCCAAGCAGGAAACCATTGCCGGAGAAGTCGTCGGCATTGAGAAAACCGTTCCAATGCGCAGGATGAATGAGGGGCTGGCGGCTGTAGTAAAAACGGTAAAAGAAACAGTGACTGTTCATCTGGGGCCGACCTGGTATCTGGAACGCCTGGATGAAAGAATTACCAAAGGCGATCAGGTGGAGGTGAAGGGTGTGCGCACCACGCTGGCCGGAAAACCGGTTATTCTGGCCGCCGAGATCAAGAAAGGCGACAAGGTTTTGGTTCTTCGCGATGCAGCCGGTGTTCCCGTGTGGGCGGGCTGGGGTATGAGGAGATAAGAAAAGGCTTGAAGCAAAGGGGGTTGCCGGCAGGTGACTCTCTTTGCTTTGTTTTAGTCTTATGTTTTATCCATTCAAAACCACGACATTTAGAGATGACGCGGGAGATCGTTCGGATGTACGAACAAACAAACAGAAAATGGCACATCCGGATCGTCAGGTTGCTCTGGCCGGCCTTGTTGGTGCTGGCCGCCAATCTGGTTATTTCCACTTTTATTGGCAGATTTACCTTCCTCGGCGGTGCTGAAGCGCTATGGAAAGTTCCCTTCCGTTATGTCCGGTTTTCGTTCATCCTTGTCATTCCCCTTTTTCTGATACCCATACTAATTACTTTTTGGGGCAGACTTTTCACGTTCGGTCACCGGGAATTAATCGTTGCAACCGGAGAGGCAACCAGCTTATCACTATTGAAAACCTGGTTTGTCCGGCCTTTTCAGGGCATCGGTCTGTCATTCCTTCTGGGTGCAAAACTGATAAGTTTCTTGCAAGGCTACTCCGTGGTGGCAACAGGGGCCGCCGCCATCTTGCCCCCAAAACAATTTGTGTATGGTCGAATGATGACATCGATGGCAATAGCCGCCACTGTGTCTCTTGTTTTATCTCTTTTCTGGGCGATGGAAGACCTGGGCGTCAGCCAGCAGAATAAAAAAACCGGAGAGGTGCACATGATCGGAAAATATCTTGGTGTTATCCTTCCCATCGTGTTCGGTTTTGCCGGTTATCTCAGTTTGCTCCATGATGTCCCCGCTTATCTGGCGGCGCAATATGTTTTACAGATGGTCGTTGCCCTCTATCCGCCGTTTGTGACTCTGGCCGTTTGTCATACCCTATACGTTCAAAGAAATGGCGACGTTATCCTCACAAGGCTGGCTGTTCACTAACATTGAGGAATGAGTATCTTATGGAGATTTTAAAATGAAAACAGGAACACAAGAAAACATTTCGCAAACGGCGAGGCTTCTTCACAGTCAGACACAAACGAACAGCGGCAGATGGATGATGTATTTTGTCCTGCTGTCATGGTTATTAATATTTCCCGCAACCGTTACGGCGCAGGGTTTCTACTGGGGTTCGCCTGTCTCGCCCGGTTATGACCGTTCTTCTGTTGTTGTAATCAGTGGCGTTGCAATTCATGTCGATCTGACGCCGCGAAACGGACCCGCCACACTTCGCTTCGAATCGGAGGGCGAGACATTGACCGTCACACTCGGCCCTGAATGGTATCTGCGCACTCTGAAGGTTGATTTACAAGTTGGCGACAAGCTGACCGTTAAAGGTTCAAAGATGAAAACGAAAGACGGGAAAATTTATTTAACCGCGGCAAATATTAAAAATTTACGTACAGAGCAGATCATCGAACTGAGAGACGAAAGCGGGAGACCGTTGTGGTCTTCCAAACGTCGTTCCAACAGGGAGGGGCGGCCATGAAAAGCAGGTTTGCCGTCAGGCTTCTTTTCACCACGCTTACCATCGCCATCCTGGCAGGTTGTGCAACTTTCCCGGGCTTAAGAAAGGATGCCCCGGCAGACCTTACGCAAAAAATTACGCATCTGGAAAAACGCATGGAGGCCGTGGAAGCCAGGCAGCGCAATATGACGGACATCCTGGCCAGGGCAAGAGGGGCGGTTGTTTATATATGGGGGACCTACACATTCGTGGATAAGGAAGGACGGCCTTTGCGGCATGTCATCGACGATCAGGGCGAACCGGTTGCCGATCCCAAGGGGGTTCCGCGGGTGGATACAACGGGCGCCGGGCCGATAGCGGTTTCCAATTATTGCGGCACTGCGTTTTTGGTAGGCCCGCAAGGTGAGATGTTGACCAATCGCCACGTTGCCGAGCCCTGGTGGGAAGACGAAAAAGGAGAACCGCTTCTGGCCGCCGGCCTGAAACCTGTGTTTATCCGATTGCGGGCTTTTTTTCAGGAACGTTCAACCGGCGTTCCGATTGAGGTCATGCGTATCGACGAGAAACTGGACATTGCCGTGGTCAAAACCATCGATTGGATACCTGCGGCGCAACCGCTTGCTTTGCACCCTGATTCGGCAAAAGTGGAAGAAGGGCAGCCTATTATCCTGATCGGCTATCCGACCGGACTGGAAGCGGTTCTGGCCAAACTCGAAGATGCAGAGCAGTCGACCATAAAAGAACAGTCGGGTGCGTGCAGTTACCGTACGGCGGAAAGATTATCCGGGCAGAAGCATTTGCGCGCCACCATCACCAGTGGCTTTCTCTGGGAAGTCCTGCCGCATGTACTGGTTTATGATGCGAGGACGATTGGAGGCGGCAGCGGCGGACCGCTTTTGGATTGGAGCGGTACGGTGATCGGTGTGAACGCCGCCTATCTCGAAGAATTTCAGGGCGGCAATTACGGCATCCCGATTAATTTCGGAAGAAAACTCCTGTCGGGCGGCGGCGCAAAATCCCACGAATCAAGGATGGAATCCAATCATTATCTGACATTATACGAAACTGACAATGAAAAAAATATAACATCTTGCAGTTCCGGAAATAAATAGACGGAAAGCGAAAAAATAACTGGAGTGATATTCATGCTTAAATTCATCATAAAAAATGTTTTGTTCCCTGCCGCGCTTACTGCGTGCGCTCTGGCCCTCCAGGGTGCAGGAAACATTGTTGCAGCGGCGGAGAATCATCCGGCCCCTGCCGCCATCTCCGGGGCGAAAGCAGTTGAAACGGAAAGCGGCGGACTTTTCACCCTTCAGCGCTGCATCGAAATCGCTCTGGATCGGAATCCTGAGATTGCCGCCTCGAAGTGGGATATCGCCGCCGCAGACGCACGGTATGACGGGGCCAAGTCGGCCTTCTGGCCGCAGTTCAGCATCGAAGGCGGCTACCAGCGATCCCTGGACGATCAAAGACTGATTGCGGCGCGATATAACGGGGAGCCGGGCGTCTTTGACCGGGATCTCGTCCGTGGTGACGTTATGGCAAGAGTCAACCTCTTCGCCGGCGGCCGCATGATCAGTGAAGCCGATGCCGCAAGAAAGCTCTCCGCCGCGGAAAAGAAAAAGTTTATCCGGACGCGCGATGAACTGATCTATGCGGTAACGGGTGTTTATTTTTCCGTTCTCGGGCAACAGAAAATTCTGGAGTCCCTTAAATTCTCTCATCACGCGCTTGATCTGAACAGGCAAAGGGTTGCAAAGCTTTATGAAGCCCAAAAGGTTGCCAAGGTTGATCTTCTGCGGACGGAGGTCCGTCTGTCGGATGTAAACCAGAGCATTCTCAAGGAAGAAAATACACTGGCGATACAAAAACGCCTCCTGTTCAATTTGATGGGCTATGACGCTGTTCCGGAAAACGCGCGTCTGGAAGACAAAGCCAGCCTGCCTGCCGAAACGGCATTGGATATGGGGCGGCTGATTGAAACCGCCCTGAAAAATCGCCCCGACTTTCAGGCGGCCAAAGACAGGGTGGCGGCCCAGACCGCGCGGGTGTACGCCGCCAGGGCAGGGCATTTACCCAGCATCAACCTGGTAGGAACTTACGGCGTGCGCTATGCCCCCAGACCGGATGATGTCGGGAAATATCCCGGCACAAAAGAAGACGCCCTGTCGACGGAAGATGTCGGCTCTATCGGTATTTTCTTATCTGTGCCCCTGTTCGAAGGGGGGCGCGTTTCGGCGAAGGTCAGAGAAGAGGCGGCGCTTCTGGCGGCGGCGCAAGACCGGCTGAAAAAGCTGGAACTCCAGATTCGACAGGAGACGGAAGCGGCCGCCCTCGATGTCCTGTCCAATACGGCGCGGTTCAAGGCGACGGAAAAATCGATCGAGCAGGCAAAGGAAAGCCTGCGTATCGAGTCGATGAAATACGAACTGGGCAAGGGGTCCATCACGGACCTGCTCGATGCGCAAGCCGCCCTGCTCCAGGCGGAAACCGGTAATTGCCGCACCTGCATTGATTTTCACATATCCATCGCCAGACTGAAGCTGGCAACGGGAGGGGAATGATGAAAAAAAAGATATTGATTGTTTCCGGCATCGGGCTGCTGATCCTTGTTGCCTTGTTGGCGTGGAGATTTTTCGGACAAACAAAGGCGCCGGAGACGGCGGCAGTTAAAAGCCTGCCTGCCGTATCGGTCGTGGCGGCAACGTCCGGTTCCATCAGCCGGACCATTGAAACCGATGGAACGATAGAAGCAACGAGAATAGCCCGGATGTCGTCTCCCGCCGAAGGGCCCATTATCAACTGCGGCGCTTCCGTGCGCGAGGGCGATTCCGTAAAGCGCGGCCAGCGGTTGGTCTGCATCGGCCGGGACAAGACCGTCAACGCCCAACTGGCGGCTGCCGAAGCGGACCTGGTGAGAGAAAAAGGCGAGTTGGACCGGGTGAAAAAACTGGTTGAAAACGGGGCCATCCCCGGCGACCAACTGGAAATCGCCCGGGCCAGGCATGAAAACGTCAAGGCGCAGTTGGCCAGGATTGAGGAAAGCCGCACGGACTACCTGATCAGCGCCCCCTGGAGCGGCTTGGTCTCGAAGGTCATGGTCGTTGAAGGGGATTACGTGTCTCCCCGGACCCCGCTGGTTGAAATGTTCGATCCGGCAAGTCTTGTTGTTCGTTTCGCCGTGCCCGAGTCGGAATCGCAAAACGTCCATATCGGAAACGGGCATGGCCTGTCCGTAATGCTTGATGCCTATCCCGGGAAAACCTTTCCGGGACGAATTATCCGTATCTATCCCAAGCTTGATCCGAGCACACGCACCCGGCTCATTGAGGCCTCGCTCGCGAAGGATATAACGCTCACACCAGGGTTATTCGCCAGAATCAAAATGAAAGTGGAGACCCATGAAAACGCCGTGCTGGTCCCCGCCCAGGCCGTCATCTTGAATGCCAAAGGCGAGCGCATGGCCTTCATCATCCAGGACGGAAAAGCGTCGGCCAGAAAGGTTGCCACAGGAATCGAGGCGGACGGTCTCATCGAGATTATCAGCGGCGTGAAGCCGGGCGAAAAGATTGTTGTGGCCGGTAATGAAAAACTCAAAGACGGCGCGGCCGTGAAGATGCTGGAAAAGAAAGGCGGGACGGACGGAAAAGCGGGCAACGCTAAACCGGCGGCATTACCGGCGAAAGGGGCATAGCCATGAAAATCACCGCTCTGGCCGTCAAAAGGCGCATCGCCACCGCCGCGATTGTCGTCACGATGATCATTCTGGGCGCCTATGGTCTTTGGCAACTGCCCACCAATTTTCTGCCCGATATGACCTATCCCATGATTAAGGTCTATATCTACGCCCGGGGCGCCACACCCGCGGAACTGGATGTGAACATCGCAGACCCCGTCGAACGGCAGATGGCGTCGGTGGACGGACTGGACTACCTGGAATCCTCCTCGATTGAGGGCATGTACACGCTCACGGCAAACTTCCAGTACGGCGTTCCCATTGACACAGCTTACCAGGACGCCCTGGCGGCAATGGCGAGGGTGGCCAGAAAACTGCCCAAGGACATCGATCCGCCTATTGTGTTTAAAGCCGACCCTTCCCAGTTGCCCGTCATTCAACTCACCGTTTCCTCCGATCAGATGGATCTGGTGAAGCTGCGCACCTGGGTGGATAAGTGGCTGCAAAATCAGATCATCTCCGTGCCGGGCGTTGCCGGAACGGATATTACCGGCGGACTCAAGCGGGAGATTCTCGTCCATTTGGACAACGCCGCGCTGGAAAAATACGGACTGTCTCTTTCGGCTGTGACGAAAAGACTGCAGGAAGAGAACATCGATCAATTCGGCGGCCGGATCACGGTCGGACCCCGTGAGTTTATCGCCCGGACGGTGGGCGAGTACCGGTCGCTCGACGAAATCCGGGCGGTTGTGCTGAAATCCGGCGCGACGGGCAGCGTGTATCTGCGGGACGTTGCCAAAGTCGAAGACGGCCATGAAGAGACGCGCGTGATCACCCGCCTGGGCGGGAAACCATGCGTCAAGTTAAGCGTGCTCAAACAGGCCGATGCCAACACCGTCGAGGTGGCCAAAGCCGTTGAACGGAAAATTGCTGAGTTGAAAGGCGCTCTGCCGGGCGATGTCCGCCTGGGCATCGTGGAAAACCAGGCGGATTACGTCACCGCCTCCCTCAACGGGGTGCGCAATGCCGCCATCGAAGCCGCGGTTTTGATCATCCTTGTGGTTTACTTTTTTCTGGGAAGCTGGCGTCAGGTTTTGATCATGATGCTGGTGCTGCCAATCACGCTGATCATCAACTTTATCCTGATGAAGCTGGGCGGCTTTTCGCTTAATATTTTCTCGCTTGGAGGACTGGTCGTCGCGCTCGGCGTCGTGCTGGACAATGCTATTGTGGTCGTGGAAAACATCACCCGATTGCGGCATGAAGGAGAGGCAGGCTCTGCGGAGGATCTGGCCGTCTCCGGCGCCGCGCAGGTCGGCCCGGCCATCATCGCGGCGACGCTGGCTTTTCTGGCGGTTTTTTTGCCCTTTCTCCTGGTGCCCGGATTGATCAGCCTTCTTTTCCGGGAATTGATCCTCGTCATTGCCGGGATTGTTTTGATCAGTCTGCTTTTGGCTCTGACGGCCACACCCACGTTAACGGCCCTTCTTCTGGGCAAGCCATCGTCCGGATCATCCAGTCCCGGTTTCTTTGAGCGGTTTTTTGAAAGACTCAAGGGCCGCTACGAGATCTTGCTGCGGGCGGCGCTGGCCAGAAAGAAGCTGGTTTTGGGCGTGTTTGGGGCCATCTTAATTGCAGGCGGCGTGTTGTTCACGTTTTTGGGAAGCGAGTTTCTGCCTTCCATGGACGACGGCCGCATCCTGGTCAAGGTGAAGCTTCCGACGGGCGCTTCCGTTTTGGAAACGGACCGCATTCTCTCCGATATTGAGGTAAAAATCGCCAAAGACCCGCTGATCGAAAGCTATTTCACGCTGGCGGGCGCTAAGGTGGTGGGCCTCTATGCTTTCGAAATTGCCAATGAGGGCGAAATCAACATTCAGCTTGTCCCCCGCCACAAAAGAAAGCTCGGCACGGGTGACTACATCAAAAAGCTCCGGGGCGCATTGTCTAAAGTCTCCGTTCCCGGCGGCAATCTCATCGTCGCGCAAATGAAGATGAAGGGCATGCGCAAGATCGGCGAGGCGGACATCGAAGTAAAGATCAAGGGAGAGGACATCAACGTTCTTTTCGATCTGGCGCGCAAGACGTCGGAGTCGATGAACACGCTGAAACATTTTCGCAATGTTTACGTTTCCATGGATTTGACAAAACCCGAATACCAGATACGCGTTGACCGCGCCCGGGCCGCAAGCTTGGGCGTGACCGTGGCCGATATCGCCGCGACGGCGCAAACCCTTCTGAGCGGCGCCGTGCCGACGCGTTTTCGCGATGGCGAGGACTTTTACAATATCCGCGTGCGAATCCCGGAAAAGAATATTGTTTCCCGGCAGGATGTCGAAAACCTGATCATCAGCCGCACCAAGGGCGGTTATCTGCGTCTGCGGGATGTGGCGCAGGTGGTGCAGGCCACAGGCCCCGTTGAAATTCTCCGGGAAGATCAGGTCAAGGAAGTGATTATTCGCGGCGACGCGGCGGATGTCAGCGTCGGCGTGGCGCTGGATGAATTGAAAAAAGCCATGGCCGGGTTTGACCTGCCGGCAGGTTACGAGGTGCTCTACGGCGGACAGGCCCAGATGATGCGGGATATGACCAAATCCATTGTCATGATTCTGGGGTTCGCCCTGTTTTTTGCCTTTGCGGTTCTGGCCGTCCAGTTCAACAGCCTGAAGCTGCCGGCGCTGGTCATGTCGGTCATCCCCTTCGGTCTGGCCGGAACGGTCCTGGCGCTGCTTTTGACCGGCATTCCCCTGGGTGCCACATTGATCATCGGCATTCTTGTTGTCATTGCCCTGACGGTCAACCAGGGCGTGCTGCTGATCACCTTCACCGAATCTCTGCGGATCAATGATCAACGATCGCCCGAGGAGGCGATCATCACCGCGGCAAAACTCCGCCTGCGGCCCGTGCTGATGCTCTCGTTCTGCTTTATTGCCGGTCTGGTCCCCCTGGCCCTCAATATTGAAGAAGGCGGAGACATGCTCCAGCCCATGGCCACAGGCGCTATTGGAGGACTGGCTTTGGGCTTGATGGTCACGCTGTTCCTCCTGCCGTCCCTGTATCTGATCTTTACAGCGAAAAGCAAAGAGGGAACAAAATAGTGAAAAATTGAATTGCGTCTGGCGCATCCGGTATTAAATTAAACCCCGGGTAGAAATATTGTATTAAAACAAAACTTTGCAGGAGGAATGACAATGGCCTGGTTAACTGGATATTCAAGAGAAAAGATTGACTGGTTTCCGACAATCGATCCCGTAAAATGCCTTAAATGCGGCATGTGTATGAACTGCGGCAAAGCCGTCTATGACTGGACGCCGGAAGGCGCCCGCGTTGGAA
>DAOTJI010000070.1:0-13908 GCA_035448625.1 Smithellaceae bacterium
AAAAAACTTCGCCGGCCATCCGGCCGATTATGCCCCAGGTTCCTGCGGGATTTTCCACGGGATTGTTTTGAATCCAGGGCAGGCTTTTTTCCTGGCCGCAGGTGGTCGGAATGCGAAAAGGGACGGGGGCTTTTGCCCACTTGACTATCCGGTAGACAAAACCGCCTGTAAACAGAATGAAAACAACGTACGGCATGATCACCGTCAGGATATAAGCGGCAGCAGAGCTTGCCGCGGCGGCCGCCAAAAGAAGGGCGATGACGAAAACAGCAATGACGGATAACAGTAAATTCATAAAAACTTTATTCCGGTTCGATCTTCATTCCCAGGACGGTTTCTCGCCGAAGCGGATGATCGGTTTTTGCATGCCGTCGAGCGCGTTGACGATCAACTCGACCAGCCCGCCGTAATACAGGCCACTTCGTTCTTCGGCGTTATAATAATGAATCAGATCGCGGATCGCGCCTTTGCAGTTGGAGCAGGGGGCGCAGACGTATTTCGGTGCATCCTGCGGCTCGTTTTCAAAGGCATTGAGGATCTGCAAAAACTTTTTGCGCGAGCTGACCAGATTCCGCCAATCGGCAAAATTGTTACCCGACATGATGGCAAAACCCGACCCGCCGCCGCAACAATAATTGTTCACGCCGTGCGGCGTCATTTCACGGAATCCGGGCGCGATCTTTCTTAAGATTCTTCGCTGCGGCTCGACAATGCCCATGGAACGCACGACATTGCAGGGGTCGTGCAGAGTGACGGGGAAATTGTTCTTTTTCGAATTGAATTTTAACTTGCCGCTTTGCACAATACTTTCCAGCGTGACCATCGCGGACTCGCGCGGCACGTTCAGATCTCCGGTCAGCATCCGGTCGGCAACGACGGTCAGCGCCTTGTGCGCGTGTCCGCATTCGCCGAGGACGATCTTTTTCACCTTGAGCCTGCGGGCGATATCCGCATGCCGCAGGGCCACACGCGCAAATTGAACGTCGTCATACCACAGGCCGTAATTGACGGCGTCATACCCCACCGCTTCGGACGACATCGTCCACGAAAGGCCGGCGGCCTGAAAGATAATGGCGAAAGCACCGACATTTTCCGGCCAGGCGAGCATCTCTCCGGCGTTGTGAATCAGCAGGATATCCGCGCCTTCCACGTCCCACGGAATGGCCACGGGACGGCCCGTGATCTCTTCCATTTCTTCCCGGATGAATTCTACGCTGTCTTTGGCCGCGGCCGGATTCATTCCCGTCGAGGATCCGGAGCGCAGATGCAAAACGGTTCCTTTCTCGTGCAGCTCTTTCGGGGCAAATCCCAGTTCCTGCGAGAAAAGCTTGCGAATTTCATGGGCAATAAGGCCGTTGTCAACACCGATGGGACAAACCGACGCGCAGCGCCGGCACAGTGAACAGCGGTAGGAAAGCTCCGCCAGACGCGCAACAGCCGTCCAGTTGAGGTCGATGTCGCCCGTCCATTTGGCCGCAATCTTTCCTCCCCGACGAAGGTATTTTCTGTAAATGCGCCGCAAAACCTCCGAGCGGAAAATCGGACGGTAGATTTCCTGACGTCCGCTCATCTCGAAAACGGGACAGGCCTCCGAACAGGTCTGACAGCGCGCACAGTGTTCCATCGAAAGCGTCAGCTGCTGCAAAAACGTCCAGTTGTTTTCCTTTTCAAACAGCTTTTTGAGGCCGGAAAGAAATTTCACAACGAGCGCGTCTTCTTCCTCTTTTGTCGAAGGCCGGGGAATGCACACGGCCAGAGTGTCATCCAGCGACGTTTCCAGGTTTTTGACTTTATCGGCTTTCAGCGGCGTCGGAATCCGCAGATTAAAATCCTCATAAGGCGCAGGCAAAGGGGCAAGATCGCCCGGTTCAATACGGCACAGACAATCGCCTGGAACGGAAATATCGGCTGGTTTCAGGATGGGCTTCATTTCGTCTCCTTCGGCGCCGAAGACGCGATGTCTTTCCAGGATTTGCTGCCGTCGGCTTCAACATGCTTGGCGCTCCAGGACGGACGGTAATGTAAATTCCGTAAAACAGCCGCTTCGACGGCGTTGCCGGGCCGGTTGGGTTCATCGTCCCACTTGACCTGATGGTAAAGGAAATATTTCATGAACATGTGCGACATGTGCGTCAGCGGAATGTAGGCCGCCAGAAGCGAAGCCAGAAGAATTGTTAAGGCCCCGGAAAAGCTCTGCCCCGGCTCGCAGGCGGACATAAAGGTTCCCGCCGTCAATAGCCCGGCAAGATACGCTTTCGCGCCGTCGAAAAAGGGATCGGAAAATGCCGCCGAAATGGCAGCAAGAAAAAAAGCCAGGATAAAAAGGAGATTAAAATAATCGGCCGGCGTCGCATAACGTTTCAAGTCGGCGTCGGTCAAACGTCTGTATAAAAGACCCAGAGCGCCGATCAGGCCTGTGATCAGCCCGATCCAGCCCAGGGCGACAATCAGCCAGCCAATTCCCGTGCGCAACATGCCGCCGAAATCGGCCGGAGATGGCGCAACAAGCATGAAAGCGGCTTCCATCAGGAGCAAAACAGTCGTCGCCAGCATCAGATACAGACCCAGATGAAACGGAAAGGACACCAGCCAGAGACGTTTATTTTCCGCGAGGAGTCCGCGAAGAAGCAGGATTTCCGGCGCCATGTACTTCATCGCGTTACCCGCCGATGGTTCATAGGGACGCGTCCACCAGTCCGGCTCTTCCATATACGAACCACCGTAAGCGGATCGTACCGGTTTTTCGTGCCAAACCGGATAGAGCTCCCAGCGGACATGCACGGGAAGCGTCAACTGCCGGTAGACGCGGCAGGCAACAGCAGCCAGAAAAATCACCGCGCAAAAGTATGAAAAAATATAAAATCCCATTAAAATCACCGCTGCTTGTTTCTATGGTGACGCCGCCGAAGGCATATTATTAATACGTCGAGGACGCCGACGACGCTGCCGACAAAGGTAGCGCTTGATATCAAAAAGAAATCACACGCACCCTGTCGGTTTGGACAGCCCCGCCAGTTTGCACGCTCCCTTGGCCGGTCCGGTCGGGAAGAGCTCGTAGAGCTTCTTCATGTCGATCTTCAGATCTTTGCAGATCTTCCGGATCATCGGGGCGATGCCGAACTGCTGATAGTAATTGCGCAGGTAGTTGATGACTTTCCAGTGCTCTTCCGTCAGCTTGCCCTCAATTTCTTCGGCGTGAGCGTAGGCTTCGGCAAATTCCTCGCTCCATTTGTCGAGTTCCTGCAGAAACCCGTCTTCGTCCACTTCATACGTTTTGCCTGCCAATTCGATCTGCGGCATATTAAAACCTCCTCATGATATTGATCGTGTGTTCCTTATTTTGTTTTTCGTCGCGGTATTTTCCGGCGCCGGCGATCATGGCCTTTGCCCATTCGGGCGTGCCCAGCGCATGCACGTGGGTGAAGCCGGCCAGAATATTTTTCCGGCACAGTCCGTCGCGCAGGCCGTCGATCCCGGTCCCTTTCAGAACGCGGAAAGCGGTGTGCGTATCTTCATTACGGCGCGACAGAATCCGGCTGTAACGGAATTCGTGTCCGGTGATCGTCGTCCCGACGGGAAAGAAAGGATTTTCCGCGTCGGCGGCAAGCGTGGTGTATCCGTGCCCCTGCGGCTTTGTTTCCATGCCGAACGCCACCGGCAGAGCCCCGACCATCGGATAACGCCGATCACCGATCGTCAGGGATTCTCCGAGGTAGAGAAATCCGCCGCACTCCGCATAAATCGGCAGACCGGCTTCGGCCGCAGCGCGCAGGGACCGGCGGAAAGACTCGTTGGCGACCAAACGGTCGGCCTGGGTTTCGGGAAATCCGCCGCCGATGTACAGGGCGTCCACGGGCGGCAGCGCCTCGTCGTCTAGTGCGCTGATCGGGACCACCCCAGCGCCCCGGTTGACGAGCGCCTCGATATTTTCCGAATAATAAAACTGAAACGCCGCATCCTGGATCACGCCGATGGTCACGGTCCTACCGCCGTTTTGGCCGCAGGTCGTTTTCGGAAACGCACCAATTTTCCAGGGCGGCGCGCTCTGCGCAATCTTCACCAGAGACGGAATGTCCAGATAATCGCGGGCGATACGGCCCGCCGTCTCGAGCGCCTGCCGGACATCGGCATGCTCCGCGGGGGGAATCAGGCCCAGATGCCGCTGGACAAAGGGCGGATCCGGGAGACGCGGCACGGTCCCGTAAACCGGAAGCCCGGTGGTTTCTTCTATGGCTCTCCGAAGGACGGACGCATGGCGTTTCCCGTTCACCCGGCTTAAAATCGCGCCGCGGATGTCAACGGCGGGATCGAGATGCAGACAGCCCAGCACCATCGCCGCCGCCGTCCGGGTGACCTTGTCGCAGTCCACAATCAAGATCACCGGCGCGTGCAGCAGTTTGGCCAGTTCGGCGGTGCTGAAATCCCCGTCTGCGTTGACGCCGTCAAACAGGCCGCGGTTCCCTTCGATGATCGAAAAAGTTCCCGCCGCGGCATGTCGCGAAAAAGACCGGACCACCTGCCTGTCTCCCATGAGATACGTGTCCAGGTTATAGCAGGGGCCGGATGCCGCCCGGCCGAGCCAGGCGGCATCGATATAATCCGGTCCCTTTTTGAAAGGGGTGACGGTGAGGCCCTGCCGGCGCAGGGCTACCGTCACAGCCAGAGAAAGGGTGGTCTTTCCCGCGCCGCCCCGCAGGGCGGCCATTACAATGCGCGGGCAATGCCGGTTCATCATCCGACCTCGTCATTCCTTCGGGAAATATTCCGCCAGCATGAGGTACGTCGAACTGCCGCTCGACCAGTACTTCAGCACTTCCTCGTCGAGGAGTTCCTTCACGGCGTCCTGAATGGCGTGTCGGTCCTCGCCGGGCATCCATTTGGTGACGTCCCGGATGTAAAACATTTTTTTGTCGCCTTTGGACTTTTCACGAAACAGCTCCGTAATTTTCGCCTTCAGATCCTCGCTCATGCCTACCTCCATTTAAACTGGGCGGACGTCCGGAACGTCTCCGTCGCCATATCGAAATCGTCGATATGCTGATCCGTAAACGGAATGCCCGTGAGCGCAAAGAAGCGCTCCCAGCCGACCCGTTCGATCCATTCGCCGACGCGCTCGTGCTTCCGGGCGTGGCTCGCGTAAACCTCAATGATGTTTTTCACCGCGTCCACCACTTCCGGCCATCGCGGCGGATTGTTGGGCAGGAAGGGAATCGCCAGTTTGGAGAATTTGGGGGCGCTGCGGGCGTTGGACACCTTGCCGCCGACCCAGATGGAAATGCCGTCGTTGTCCGGATCGGCGATCGGCATGGCGGGACAGACGGTGTAGCAGTTGCCGCAGTACATGCACTTCTCCTCGTTGACGGTCAGGGTTTTGTTTTTCATGTCGCCCCGGATGGCGCCCGTCGGACAGGAGGCCACCGTCGAGGGAATTTCGCAGACGTTCGGAACGCGCGCATTGTCGGTTTTGGGAACCGTCCGGTGAATGCCCAGGATGGCGATGTCCGAACAGTGCACCGCACCGCACATGTTCAGGCAGCAGGCCAGGGCGATCCGGACGTGGTTCGGCAGTTTCATGGTCACGAAGTAGTCGTAGATTTCATCCATCAGGGCCTTGACCGGGCCGGAAGCGTCGGTCGCCGGCGTGTGGCAGTGCACCCAGCCCTGCGTATGAACGATGTTGGAAATGGAATGCCCCGTGCCGCCTACGGGGTAGCCGCGGTCCTTCAGCTCCGCAATCAGCGGTTCGACCCGATCCCGGTTGTCGAGCAGAAATTCGATGTTGTGGCGGCTGGTGAAGCGCAGGTAGCCGTTGCAGTATCGATCCGCGATGTCGCAGATTTCGCGGATGTGATCCGTGGAAACGAGACGGGGCGAACCGGCGCGAACGCTGTAGAGCGCATCTCCCGATTTGGAGACGTGCATCAGGACGCCGGGCTTCAGAATTTCATGGTAGAGCCAGTTTCCGTAATTTCTTTCAATCACGGGCGGCAGCATCGTTTTATAATTCGGGGGGCCGATATCGGTTTTTGCAGCCATTTTACTTCACCTCCTTGTTCAGATCTTCGGGCCAGAAGAACACGTAGGGGTTGGTCCTCGGCGCTTTGACCATCTGGGGCACGGCGGGAAGGTCCACGGCCTTCAAAAACACCCGCATGCCCAGGCGCTGGATCAATTCTCCCAGCCGTTCGCGCGATTTTCCGTTCTCATCCCACCAGTCCTGAATCCGCTCGATCAGGCTCTTCAATTCGTCGTAAGGCGGCTCCAGTTTCATGAACGGCACGATCACCCAGGAAAGCAGGGCGCCCCGGACAATCGGCGCTTTGCCGCCGACGAGAATGGAAGCGCCTCTTTCTTTTCCCGGCCGCAGGGCTTTCGGCATCAGGTTGATGCAGTGCATGCAGCGGGTGCAGTCTTCGTCGTATATTTTCAGTTTCTGATCGTTCCACTCCATGCATCGGGTGGGGCACAGATCGCAGACTTCCTTCTGGATGTTCATGCCCGCCGCCGCACAGGCGAGGACTTCCTTCTGATCGATCTCAATCGCGTCTTTCCAGGTGCCGATGACCGACAAGTCGGAACGGGCAATGGAGGCGACGCAGTCGTTGGCGCAGGCGGAAATCTTGATCTTGAATTTGTAGGGAAACATCGGCCGGTGCATCTGATCCTGATAGGTCATCGTGAGGTTGTAGCAGAGATCGAGGCTGTCGATACAGGCCCATTCGCAGCGCGCCGGTCCCACGCAGGCGCTGGGTGTGCGCAGCGCCGACCCGGAGCCGCCCAGATCGAAACCGGCCTCCGACAGATCGTCATAGCAGCTCTGGAGATGATCCGTCGTGGTGCCGAGCAGAATGGCGTCTCCCGTGGAGCCGTGCATGTTCGTAAGCCCGCTGCCGTGCTTGTCCCAGATGTCGCAAAGCTTCCGCAGCGTATCGGTTTTGTAGAACCAGCCGGTGGGGTGATTCACCCGCATGGTGTGAAACGCCTGCACGTTGGGAAACAAGTCCGGACGGTCCGAGTACCGCCCGATCACACCCGAACCGTAGCCCTTGACGCCGACAATGCCGCCATGCTTCCAGTGGCCGATTTTGTCCTTGTAAGACAATTCCAGCTGGTGGAGCAGATCTTTGGCCATGGGATTTTTCTCGGCGGCCTGTTTCAAATCCTTCACAAAGCTCGGCCACTTCCCTTTTTCCAGCTCATCCAGCAGGGGGGTGTTTGTATTTGCCATTGTATGCCTCCTTCATTAACCATGTTCTAAATCTTCCGGCATGTTGATCCTACTTATTAGAACACCATTCGCATGTTGAATAGTACTCTTTTTATGAAGTCTGTCAAGCTTTATTTCGCCCGGGCCGGGCGCCCGGTTGTTTGTTGATTTCAGTAAATTAATTCAACAACTTTTCCTTTTCTAAGGGATGCAATGGCGCATATTCCCCGCTTAAAAAAGGGCTGTCTTGCAAGATCCCTCTGCTTCCGCAGAAGCAATCATTTGATACGCTGTAAAATTCCGAGAAAACGGCATGGCGTTTCGGGCAGCGGCTTTGCGCGAAAGCCGCCGCCCGTTGAACGCTGCCTTGATCCGCCGAAAGGGCCGCTAGTGTCCCGCCGGGAAAAACGTATAACTGACCCACACCAGGACGCAAAGCAGCACGACTCCGAGAATAAGACTCCAGCCGATCAGTTTCTTTTCGATCGGCAGCAGGGGCTCATATTCCATCTTTTCCATTTCTTCTTTTATCTTTGTCTCTGTCATGATGCTCTCCTTATAGGATTCATGTTAAATTATTGAACCAGCGGCGGTACAACGCCCTGGAAGAAGATCCACGAGATGATCAACCCGACCCAGATGATGAAACCGAACAACGCGATGATATACACCAGCATCAGCTTGCCGATGCCTTCCTCCCAGAGCTTCTTGAAATTGGAAGCCAGCCCGATCGAGAAAAACGTCAGCGCGAAGAAAAGCTTCCGGAACACGTCGCTTTCCGCGGCCGAAATTTTCAGCTGCGACTTGATGTCCGGCCAGTTGAGCCCGACGATCAGCATGATCAGAAACGTCACGAAATAGCCGATCACGAATTTGGGGAAGCGGTCCCATATTTCTCCGGCTTTGGCCTCAACGCCCTGTTTGGGATTGATCTTTGTCGTCCAGATCACGGCCAGAATAAACGCCCAGATGCCGATGAAGATGTCGATGAAGATTTTCACGGTCGTGGCCGCGCCCACCACCCATCCGGGCTGGTAATGGATGCCCTGCGCCGCGTTGCGCGCGTAAATCAGCGATTCGACGATCTGGCCGCTCGCCACCGCCGCGCCGTCCGTCTTCACCGCCAGCCCCATCCAGGCGCCGGCCACCAGCGGCTGATTGGAGAGAAATTCCGTCGCGACAAAGGGAAGAATGATCAGTTCGACCACCGCAAAAATGACGACCAGCGACGAAACCATGATCGGCACGATCGGCCGGGCACGGATGGCGCCGCCCGTGGCAATCGAAGCGGATACGCCGCAGATGGAAATGCCGGAGGCCAGCGGCGCCGACCATTCGCGGCTGAACTTGAAGAATTTCCGGGCGATCAGATAAACCACGGCCCAGTAAATCAGGTAGGCTTCAATGATGGCACAAAGTCCCCGGAACATCATCGACGTCGCGAGCCCCAGTTGCTCGGCGGACTTCACGCCGAGGCCGACGCCCATGATCACGATGGCCGTTTTGATGAACCATTCCGGCCGGGCCGCCTCCTTGAGCGAATCGGCGAACTTCGGCATGAAGTTGCCGATGAAGAGGCCGACCAGCAGCGCCAGAATCAGCCCCGCCTCGCCGGTCAGCTTCAGCGACCACTCCAGTCCGAATTTTTTCATTTCCGCGGGCGTCTGCGCGGCGATGACGGCATAATGTCCGACCATCGTACAGATGTAGGTCAGCCAGAAAATCACCGTAAAACCGTAGATGAATTTTGACAGGTTGTAGCCCAGAGCCCTGGCGCCGACCAGAAGGACCGCCAGCACGGCCAGGTACGTTAAAATGATGGATATCAGAGGATGGAGCCCCGCGTAGGCCTTGGACGCAGGCGCAAGCGATTTGGAAAACTCCATCCACACCTTGGGGGTGACGGCCCACCCGAGCAGATCCAGCCCCACAAGCGAGCCAAGCGACAGGATAAAAATAAACAGCCCCAGCCACACCGACCACCAGTCTTCGGTCTTTAAAAGACCCTGATTGCTGCCCATAGCGACCTCCCTTGTCATCAACGGTTATTGCCATGATCGCGGGAAACATGATTCCCGCACCTTCCCCAATCAAACCATCCATTGGTCTTGATACGAAAAATACCAAGATTTCGTTTTGCACACGGTTTGTCCGTCATGTGCTGAAAATGCCCATAAATTTATTAGGCCGTATCCACCTGACCGTTAACCGTTGCCGGTTGTGTTCCGGGCGAAAACTTTGTGCAAGGCAATGTTTTGATGTAACGAATCTGAATTACGCGTTGGGAGATGGTGTAAAGCGTTTGAGAAATGGAGAAGAAAGAACGAGCCAAGAGAGGCCGGAGAATACCGTCTGATTTTCCTTGTCCCGGGGGGTGTTTCAAAAACCGTCATGGAGCTCTCCCGCTGGTTGAAAGTTCACATATCCGTTTCATCAACGAGGCATTCCAATGGCGATCTCTATACCAAAGTCTGCCTTGAATGTCAAAAAAGGGTTTTTGCCTGCCGGCCACACGCGGGGGACGGCTCCGGGCAATAGGCCTTGTTCGCGGCCTCCAATGCTCTGCCCCCCCGGCCCGGACCGATGAAATGGCCGTTTTCTTTTATTCGGCCGCGCCACCGCGCGACAACGGAGAAAAGCGCCCGTCCTCCCTTTGCAATATTTCACCTTGACTTTTTCTCTTCTGTCGATACATTCAACAAAAGAAAACTTTGGACAGCTAATGATCGAAAATCTAATCGGCAACTTATCCGCATACTTGCAGGGATCCGTTGGACTTGCCTTCGTGGCCGCTTACCTGGGCGGTGTGGTGATCAGTTTCACACCCTGTACCTATCCGCTCATTCCCGTAACGGTGGGAATCATCGGTGCCCAGGGGTCCGCATCGAAGTTGCGCGGATTTCTGCTGTCGCTGTTTTATGTTTTGGGGCTGTCGGTGACGTATGCCGCGCTCGGCGCTGCTGCGGCTCTTTCAGGCCGGCTTTTCGGTCAGATGCAGACGACGCCGCTGATTTATTTTCTCATGGCCAATATCTTTCTCATCATGGGACTGGCCATGCTGGATGTTTTCAAAATATCCATTCCGATTCCCAAAAGAATCATGAATTACTCCGGCGGCGGGAGAAAGGGCTTCATCCCCAGTTTCCTTTTGGGCGCCGCCTCCGGCTTCATCATCGGCCCCTGCACCGCGCCGGCGCTCGGCGTGCTTCTGGGATTTGTGGCCCTCAAAACCCACGTATACATGGGGATTGGCCTGTTGTTTGTGTTCGCCTTCGGCATGGGAACGCTATTGCTTCTGGTCGGGACGTTTGCCGGACTCATTGCCGCATTGCCGCGGTCCGGCGCCTGGATGACGGTTATCACAAGGATTTTCGGTATTATTTTAATTGGCGCGGCCGAATATTTTCTGTATACTGCCGGCACGCTGGCATTTTAAAAAGGAACTTCATGCAAAAGATCGTTCGCGTTTTTGTGGGTTTATTCTTGATTCTGGGCCTTTCCACCGTTCCGGCTTCGGGGCAGTTCATTCCCAATGCGCCTTTCAAGCCGCAATATCCCCCCGCACCGGATTTCACCCTGAAGGACCTGAAGGGGAAAACATTCCGCATGAGCGCCCAGCGAGGAAAACCCGTCCTGATTTTTTTCGGAACGACCTGGTGTCCCGGCTGCCGGGCGGAGATTCCGAAATACAAAAAGGTTTATGAAACGTATTCGCCGAAGGGGCTGGAAGTGATTTACATCAACATCATGGAACCGGCCAAAAAAGTGGCTCGGTTCGCCCAGGTCAACGCCCTGCCTTACCGGACGCTGCTCGATGAGGACGGCGCCGTCGGCACCGCGTACAATGCCGTCGGCGTGCCCATGATGATCCTGGTGGACAAAGAAGGCAATGTGATAAAAGTCGGTTTCAGCTCCTCTCAAATGCCGCTGGACAAAGTGACGCCGGTACAATAAAATGCTTCGCGTTTCGGATTCCGGACTGGCGCCGGGATCCGACGGCCCGACGTCATTTACCCCGGATCAAGGATGGACCCATGACCACCGACAACTGGTTTGCTGAATTTGCCAAGTCCGAAACCGATCGCTGGATCGGCGGCGTCTGCGGCGGTCTGGGAGAGCATACACCCATTCCTTCCTGGGTCTGGCGGTTGTTATTTACCCTGCTGGTGCTGTGTTTCGGTACGGGATTTCTTCTCTATATTCTGCTTTGGATTTTTGTTCCGCGACGGGCCGTGAACCGGCCGGGATGACGCTTGGGAAAAACGACTGCAATGAATTTACATAAAGGGGAACGGGTGTAAAATGAAGTACCGGGAAGACATTTATGTTTATGAATGGGCCAATTATTTCGACAACAACTGCAACAGTTATTATATCGGCGGCAATGTCAATGCCCTGATTGATCCGGGGCTCACGCGCTATCTGCCGGATCTGCTCAACCAGATGGCCAACGACGGTATTAAGAAAAAGGACATCCAATATGTCATCAACACGCATTCCCATCCCGACCACTTCCAGGGATCCGAGCTTTTCGACCAGGAAAAGGTGAAGATCGCCCTGCACCGCAAGGAGATGGATTTTCTCAAGGGCATCGGCGGCGAACTTTACGGCCTGTTCGGCATGACCGTCCCGCAGATGCAGATCAACATGCAGCTCGAGGACGGGCGGTTGGAACTGGGCAACGAAATCTTCAAGGTCATTTCCATTCCCGGACACACGCCCGGCTCCATCGGGCTTTACTGGCCGGCGAAAAAAGCCCTTTTTTGCGGCGATGTCATCTTTCAGCAGAACGTCGGACGGACCGATTTTCCGGGCGGCAACGGAGCGCATCTTAAAAAAAGCATCGTGACGCTTTCTGATCTGGACGTTGAAATGCTGTTCCCCGGACACATGGGCATCATCGAAGGCCACGATAGGATTCAGGACAATTTCAATATCATCATCCAGAACATATTCCCCTACATTTAGAAATCCGGAGTTCGCGGGAGGAACGGCGGCGCATGGCCAATGAAGGGAACAAAGTCATCTATTCCATGATCGGCGTGAGCAAGGTTTACGACAAGAAACCGGTGCTCAAGGACATTTACCTGTCCTATTTTTACGGCGCGAAAATCGGCGTGATCGGTCTCAACGGATCGGGGAAAAGCTCGCTTTTAAAAATCCTGGCGGGCGTCGATCCGGAGTTTCTGGGTAAAACCATTTTATCCGCGGGCTACACGGTGGGGTATCTGGAACAGGAACCCCGCCTGGATGAGACCAAAACCGTTCGTCAGATCGTGGAACAGGGCCTTCAGGCCACGATCGACGTGGTGAACGATTACAACGCGGTCAACGAAAAGTTCGCCCAGGAAATGTCGGACGAAGAGATGGCCAAGCTCTGCGACCGGCAGGCCGAACTGCAGGAAAAGATGGACGCGCTGGATGCCTGGGACATCGACTCGCGCCTGGAGATGGCCATGGATGCCCTGCGCTGCCCGCCGGGTGACACGCCCGTCAAAGTTCTCTCCGGCGGCGAGAAGCGCCGCGTCGCGCTCTGCCGCCTGCTTCTGCAGAAACCCGACATTCTGCTGCTGGACGAACCGACCAATCACCTGGACGCCGAATCCGTAGCCTGGCTGGAGCACCATCTGCAGAAATACGAGGGAACGATCATCGCCGTCACGCACGACCGCTATTTTCTGGACAATGTCGCGGGCTGGATCCTCGAGCTGGACCGCGGCCAGGGCATTCCCTGGCAGGGCAACTATTCTTCCTGGCTGGAGCAGAAGCAAAACCGGCTGAAGAACGAGGAAAAATCGGAAAGCGCCAGAATCAAAACCCTGGAACGGGAATTGGAGTGGATCCGCATGTCTCCCAAAGGCCGGCACGCCAAGTCCAAGGCGCGCATCAAGGCGTATGAAGAACTGCTGGGCAGAAATCTGGAAAGGGAATCCGGCACCCGCGAGATCTTTATCGCGCCCGGACCCCGCCTGGGCGACGTGGTCATCGAAGCCGAGGGGGTTTCCAAGGGCTACGGGGAGAAACTGCTGGTTGAAGGCATGACGTTTTCGCTGCCGCCCGGCGGAATCGTCGGCGTCATCGGCCCTAACGGCGCGGGCAAAACCACCCTGTTCCGAATGGTTACCGGCCAGGAGAAGCCGGATGCGGGCGTGATCCGCATCGGCGAGACCGTCAAACTGGCGTACGTCGATCAAAGCCGCGATGCGCTCGATCCGGACAAAAACATCTGGGAGATGATTTCCGACGGCCAGGACGTCATCGCGATCGGCGGCCGGCAGATCAATTCCCGCGCCTACGTGTCTCGCTTCAACTTTTCCGGGACGGACCAGCAAAAAAAAGTGGGAACGCTTTCCGGCGGCGAGCGAAACCGCGTTCATCTGGCGCGCATGCTCAAGGAAGGCGGAAATGTCTTGCTGCTGGACGAGCCGACCAACGACCTGGATGTGAACACGCTGCGTGCGCTGGAGGACGCGCTGGAGAACTTTGCCGGCTGTGTCGTTGTGATCAGCCACGACCGCTGGTTTCTGGACCGGATCTGCACGCACATCCTGGCCTTTGAAGGGGACAGCAAAGTGCTGTTTTTCGACGGCAACTATTCCGAATACGAAGAAGACCGCAAAAGCCGGCTGGGCGCGGCCGCCAGCCAGCCGCACCGGATCAAATACCGGCAGCTGACCAGGCGATAGACCCGGGCCGCGCGG
>DAOTJI010000071.1:0-13752 GCA_035448625.1 Smithellaceae bacterium
CAACGATTAAAGTTTGCCAGGGCGTCTGCGACGTCGCCTCTTGCTACGGCCGCCATCCCCAGCGTCTTGTAGGCCTCGCGAATGGCCTCGATATCGGACAGTCCCGCGTGAATCCGGACATAGAGGGGAAGAACATCGGCGGAAAAATCAGATAAGACCCACGCCCGGCGCACAAAAACGGCCGCCTGCGCCGGATTCCCGGCATCGACAAAGGCTTCGGCAAGCTCCCGGTTGATGTCTCCCCGTTTTTTCCTGTCGGGCGTGCTGAGAAAAGGAAGCAGCGCCGCGGACGAAACCGTTTGGCCTTTGCGAATTGCGCTTACAAGGTTTTTAAAATCCATCTCCTCGCTTTACCCAAAACCCGTTTCAGTTGCCGCTTCCATAGCGAATCCGACCCCTGTTCCCATATTTTATTGTACAGCCCCTGTTGCGGAACGACGTCACCCGTGCTCTGCGGCGTTTTTTCAGCAATGCAGATGACCCCGTAGATGGAATTGTTCAACCCGCCGTAGCTCACGGAATTAAAAGACCCCGGTATATAGTCGGCATAAAAGCAGGGATCGGTCTGCTGCTGCGGACTGGACTGTGTAACCTGGATCGTGTGGATCGTGAATCGGTTCGCCGTAAAATAATCGAAAAAGAGCGTGGGGGAAAACATGTAAAACCCATGGTCAACAAAATTTGATGTCGGGCAGGAAATCAACACGCGCCCCCCGATCCGCAGCATCTTGAAAATATTATTCAAGGCGTTCGGGAGATGAAAGACGTGCTCCAGGGTCCCGTGATCGGCAATAAAATCGAAACGGCCGTTCAGTTCCGGCGGAACGTCCGTGGCGTTCAGATCGAACAGGACGGACGCGCCTTCAAATTCGGAATAGTCCATCGTAACGACTTCGTCAAACCCGATGCTCTTGAAAAGATTCTCTCCAGCCAGATACCGGTTTTCCGCAAACCAGTCTCTTTTTGAAGGGCTCAACGCCACCGAGGGCTTGGGTTCCACTCCGTAATATGAACAAAGTTCACGGAATTGATGCTCGGTACAATAGACGTCCGGATACCCAAGACACAACAGAGAGCCTGAAAACGGCCTAAGCCGGGCCTCCTTCAGAAGTGGCGCAAGATTTCCTTTGCCAAATCCCATGCTATCTCCTTTTCATCCTTTCCTGCCGGGGTTTTTATGCCACACGCTATGCCAGAATCCCCTTCAGCGTATCGGCGACATAGATCGCCTCCTCATCGGACAGCTTCGGATACAGCGGCAGGGAGATGGTTCTGTTGCCCATATCGTTCGCCACGGGATAATCCTCTGGCCTGTATCCGTAGGTTTGCCTGAAATACGTCAGCGTGTGGACCGCCCGGTAATTGACGGCACAGCCAACCCCCTGCTCCTGCAGGCGATGCAGCACTTCATCCCGGTCAAACTTTCTCGGCAGCAAGACCGTGAACAAATGATGGGCGCTCTTTTCATGTTTTGCCGGCGCTTCGATGAAATCCAGTCCGTCAATCCCCTTCAGCCGTTCTCGGTAAAGCTCGTCCAGATGCTGTCTTTTGGCCCGATTTTCATCCAGACGTCCGATCTGATTCATCAGCAGAGCCGCCTGAATGTCATCCATGTTGTATTTCCAGCCCATCATCTCCATGTCCCAGTGCTTATACTTTTCGGTATACCGGGAAGACGCGTTTTTCGAAATCCCGTGATGGCGGGCAGACCGGTACCAGTCAGCCTCGCCGGCTCTCCGGCAGACGAGCGCGCCGCCCTCTCCGCACGTCATATTCTTCGTCGCGTAGAACGAAAAACAGGCGGCATCCCCCAGTTGTCCCGGCCGCACGCCATCTCGCTCACCCTCGATGCAGTGCGCGGAATCCTCAATCAGCACGAGATCATGCTTTTTGGCCAGGGCGTAAAACCCCTTCATGTCCACCATCCTTCCGTAGAGATGAACGGGAAGGATCGCTTTTGTCTTCTTGGTAATGACAGCCTCCGCGCCTTCCGGCAAAAGCAGGCCGCTTTTCGGACACACGTCAGCGAAGACCGGCTTCGCGCCGGCCTGCAAAATCGCCGTGGCGGTCGCCACAAAGGTCATCGGCGTCGTAATCACTTCATCCCCGGGGCCGATGTTGTGGCGAAGCAACGCCAGATGCAGCGCCCCGGTACAACTGGTCAAACCGACAGCTTCCCCGGCGCCCATGTATTCGGCGAACGCCTTTTCAAATCGCGCCGTCATCGGGCCGGTCGTCAGAAAAATCGAATGCAGAACCTCCGAGGCCGCCCTGAGATCGGCGTCCGTAAGACTGTGCCTGAAAAATTCGACTTTCATTCTAATGCAGCTCCCTCTTGCCGCTTTTTGTGATAATCGGCACCGCCCGCATCCATAACTGCTTCTCCCACCACGAACGGTTCCTGCAATACCAGTCGATGGTTTGCTCGAGGCCTTTTTCCCAGGCGACCTGCGGCATCCACTTCAGTTCCCGCTTGATCTTGGAAATATCTCCGGTATGGCGAAAAACCTGCCCCGGCCGGTCGCCGACAAATTTTATCATCGATTCATCCTTGCCCATCATCTTCACCACGTCCTGGGCAATGGCCAGAATGGACCGGTGCACTTCGGACGCCACATTGAACACCTCTCCCTTGACCTTCTCGATATCGGCATGCAGCACCGCGTCGATGGCCCGGCAGGTATCTTCCACAAAAATAAAATCTCTTGCCGCGCTTCCATCGCCGTGCACACGGATCGATTCATCCAGAATGCAACTGGTAATAAATCTGGGGACGGCCTTTTCCAGATGCTGATACGGACCATAATTATTGAAAGGACGAATAATGATAAAGGGCAGCTCATAGGTGGCCCAGTAGGAATAAACCAGACGGTCCGCGCCGGCTTTCGCGGCGGCATAGGGACTCATCGGCATCAGCGGATCCTCCTCGGCCATTTTCTCGCTGCGGGCCGTGCCGTAGACTTCCGAGGTCGAAATATGGATAAACCGCTCAATCTGGTTTTTATACTTCAAAACCGCGTTGGCAATGGTCTGCGTCCCGAGGACGTCCGTTTCGAAAAAGACATAGTTGTCATAGATGGAACGGGTGACGTGCGTCTCTGCGGCAAAATGCACCACGACATCCGACTGGCTGACTAGTGTATCCACCAGTTCGCCGTTCTTGACATTGCCGTACCAGAAGGAAAGCCTCTCCCCGTTTTCTTCGTTGATATTGACGGGAAGGTTCTCGATGAACCCCGCATAGGTCAGCGCATCCAGCACAATGATTCGATAATCCGGATAATTGTTATAAAGATACCTGACGAAATTGCTGCCGATAAACCCTGCTCCTCCTGTCACCAAAATTGTTTTACTCATTGTTTTCATCTCCTTTAGCATGGCCCGTAATGATTGCCAGGCTGTCCTTTCCATGGTTGAAAAGAAGATCAATCACGGACAAATTGGGAATAAACTCACCATAGAGCTGGCGATAAACCGGGTGCCGGTAATTCTGATATTCAACCTTAACGCCTCTTACCAGAAAGTCCTGTTCATTAATGTAATTTCTGCCGGAAGCCCCTTCATAAAAGGTATCCGCGCCGAAGATCTCGCAAATTCTGATCAGTCTTTCAATCCGGTCTCCTTGAACATCCAGCGTGGAAGATCGCACGATCTTCTTCTGACCAAGCCCCAGGCAATCAGCCAGAGCCTGAATCAGATACATGTCAATGTCCACCAGATAATCCCATGGCCTGCCGTAAACCTCTTCAAAAATGCCCAGATAGTCCTTCAAGTAAGGCGACCTGGAGTAGTTTTGAACAATCGCCGCCAGATGCTTCTTGCGCCAGTTCACCTTGTTGTCAATTTTCACTTCCAGCGTCAAAGGCGCAGCGGAAAACTTGACCCGTACGGGAATCGTCAGCCATTGAATGCCGTTCGCCGTTTTGATCCTGTTGCGGTTCCGCCATCCCTCCTTATCATACTGAACGTCATCGTAAATGACAAAAACATCACTCCGGTATAACTGCTCGAAAAAGCCAAGCCAAGGCAGATATCCGGGCTGAAGGATTCCGATCACCATCGGTCAGGAAGCCTCCTCCCCGTCATCCGCAATGTATCCTTCCCCGTCGGAGAGATTCAGCGTTTGCAGCTTTTGCTGCCGCTTTTGTTCCGCGTGATCAACGATCTTCCAGTAGTTGTGCTTCCAGGATCGGTACTTCCAGTCGGGGCATTCCCTGCACAGATCGATCTGCGTTCCCCGGCCGCTCAGATGCCTGTCGCGATAATACCTGAATCCTTCCCCGTGCCAGATATCCCTGATGGATTTCTCATGGATGTTTCCCATATCCGTTGCAGCCGCGATGTCAAATCCGCAGACCATTACCTTGCCCCGGGAATCGATGTTCAACCTCTCGAAGATGAAGGGGCAGGGAATGTGATCCTCGGGAGGCAGGTACGGCGTGGGATCCGCCGATCGGGACGGGTCGTTGATTCCCCATGTCAGGTATTTCCGCTTCTGGAAGTTATCGACCAGAGGCTCCCAGAAACGGGCCACGATTTCGATATCAACCCCTGCCTGATTGACGCCGCTGGCGATGATCTTGGTCGCGCTTTTCAAACGGCCGCGAAGATCAACCATCCTTCTCACATTTTCGACCAGCGTTTCCCATTTCAGCCCTTTTCTGACCCGGTCATAGGTTTCAGCATCCGCGGCATCGACGCTGAATTCAATCATATCAACGTTTGCCTCCAGGAGCCGCCGGCTGCTTTCCTCCGTAAAGCGGGATCCGTTGGTGATCAATCCGACCTTTGCCCCCACCTTTTTGGCATATTCCATCAGTTCAACGGCCTGAGGGTGCAGCATGGGCTCCCCGCCGCCGGAAATCCTGACCCAGGCACCATATTCACCGCACTGATCGGCAATGATCCTGAAGGTTTCTTCCGACATAAAGGGTCGATCCCGGTAATCGGCACGGATTTCAGAGTTGGTGTACGGACAGTTTGGACATTTAGCATTGCAGACGTATGTAAACGAAAGAACACACATCATCGGAAATTCGAGAGCCTCGGACCGGATCCCATAAGATGCGTCCGTATGCTCTATTTTCTTTGAATCATTCATGGATGCTCAACCTCCGGAAGCGTCTTGCTGAAAATGAATCCCTCCAGGATTCTCCCCTCATGTTCCCGCGCCGAACTGCAAGTATTTCGGTATCCGTTTTTCAGGAAGGCCCGCTGGGCAATAATATTGTCGGACAGCACCCATGCCCACACCTCGCGAATCCCTCGGCCGCCCGCCACTCCCTCAATAATGGAAAGCAACCGGCTCCCTAGGCCCAAACGCCCGGACCGGGTGAAGAACGCAATCTCGGCATTACGACTCAGGTAAAGGATCCCAACCCCCATCAGTTGGCCGGAGCGCACGATTCCCCGGATTTCTAGGTCGTCTCGTTTCAGCCATTCCCTTGTTTCCGCCACCTGAACCGGACCCGTGACGAGGCGTTTGCGGTGGCGGTTGCGCAATTCTACATACTGTTCGAGCAGATCATCCTCTTCTTTCAAGTTGACCACGTGCTCGCCGTCAACCAAAATAGGCCTCCCACCAAACCTGAAACATCATCAGGTTCCATATCTTTGCGGCAAGGGACTTATTTCCCGCGTAATACCCGTCGATCAGCTTTTTCGTCGCATCCCTATTCAAAAGGCCGTGCCTGCCTATCCGGGCCGGAGAAAGCATATCGCGGCTGTAGTCTTTCAGCCGATCCACCATCCAGTCAAAAATCGGCAGGACGAACCCCTCTTTCGGCCTTCGGGTGATGCCTTCCGGAATGAGCGGCTCCACGGCCCGCTTCAGAATGTCCTTGACATTGCCGTTGCGGATCTTCAGCCGTCCGGGAATCGTGGCCGCAAATTCGACAAGGCGGTAATCCAGAAAGGGCGAGCGAACCTCGACCGAATGCGCCATCGAGAGATAGTCCACAAACGCCAGCACCTGGTCGGGAAGCTGCGTATTCCACTCCATTTCCAGCATGCGATTGAGGGGATCCTTAGACGTCAGGGCTTTAAAATGCCTCTCGAAGAGCGCATACGAACTTGTACCGTTGAGACAGGCCTTGAATCGGGAAGAGAGCAGATCTGCCTTTTCTTCATCCGAAAACACGCCGAGCTGATAGCGCCAGGCCGCTTCATGCCCTCCCGATTTTTCATACAAATTTCTGAGAAACTGCATATCGCAAGGCTTGAAAAGGTCGCGATCCTCCTCCGTCAGCGTATCGCTTTGTATCTTTTGATAGAGGCGCTGGAAATGGAACATGGGCTGGGCCGTCCGGTGAGACAAATAACTCCCGAACAACTCGTCGGCCGCATCGCCGGATAAAGCCACCTTGACGTGCTTCGTGATTAATTTGGAAAGAAAAAAAGTCGAGATCGTCCCGGAGAAGGGCTGATCGAACGCGGCAATGACCTTTTCCACATCGTCGCGGAGTTCTCTCCAGGACATAATGTATTCGTGATGATCCGTCCGGAAATCCTGAGACACCTTGCGGGCGTAGTAAAGATCCGCCTCCTTGTTCTTGAGCTCGTCCTCGTAACCGAGAGAGAAGGTCTTCACGGGATGATCGGAGTAGCGGGTCATCAGGGCCACGATCACACTGGAATCAACGCCGCCGCTGAGGTACGCCCCAAAGGGCACGTCGCTGATCATCCGTAGTTTCGTCGCGTCTTCGAGCAAATCGACGATTCTTTTTTGAATGCCCTCTTCATCCGGTTCTTCCATTTCCCGGAAACAGATGGACCACCACTTCTTTCGGACAACCGCACCGCGTTCAAAGATCAGCATTTCCCCAGGCAGAAGCGATTCGATCCCCTGGAAAGCAGTCAGCGGCGCCGGAACATTCTTGAAGGTAAAATAATGATAGAGAGCCTCATGATTCACATCCCGCCGGTAATCGGGGTGTGCCAGAATAGCTTTGATCTCGGAAGCAAACAGGATTTCCCCATTGACCGGGGCATAGAAAAGGGGCTTGACACCCATGCGGTCCCTGACCAGCAGAAGCCTCTCCCGGTCCATGTCCCAGAGCGCCAGGGCGAACATTCCATTGAGGTGGTTGGGAAATTCATCCCCGTATGTTTCGTAGAGGTGGACCACCACCTCCGTATCGGAATGATCCGTATAGAAGCGATGCCCTTTCGCTTCCAGCTCTCGCCTCAGCGCCTGGAAATTATAGATTTCGCCGTTAAAGACGGTCCAGAGGCGCCTATCCTCGTTGTGGATCGGCTGCTGCCCCGTCGCCGGATCGATGATGCTCAGCCTGCGCATGCCGAGATTCATTTTTCCGTCGGCATAGTACCCGTCATCGTCGGGTCCCCGATGAACAATGGCATCCGCCATCCGCTTCAGGGACAGATCGTCGCGCTCTCCGCTGAATCCGCAAATACCGCACATCAGGGATTCACCGCATAATAATCGGCGCGGGCCGATTGCCAGTCCCGGCAATCGCGGCAGTTGGGGGGCAAATCCGCGAACTGGTGCGCCGCATGCAGTTGCCTGAGCTTTCGCAGCTCGCCGTTCCAGACCTCCCTGAGCGACTGCTTCGCCACGTCACCGGCAACATACCGGGCATCCAGATCCACCGCGCACGTTACCACCTGACCCGTATCGGTAATCGACATGGTCTGCATGGCCCAGTAGCAGGGCCAGCGATCGTTGTTGTCAAGAATAAGATTGGGAGCTTCAATCAGGCCGGCCCAACTGACCTTCGGGCGAATCTTGGCCGTTGCGCCCTGCTTCGTCCAGTAGGCCACAAAACTTTCTTTTTCGGCCGTATTGATATCCATTTCCACAAACTGAACAAATACGTCCGGCTTGGCTGAATGCATTTCCTTTTTCAGATGAATCAAACGGCGCACATTATCAACAGTCTGCTCATAGTTTCCGCCAATTCTGATCTTTGCATAGGTTTCCGGATGAAACGCATCGATTCCGATATAGATGGCATCCAATCCGGATGCAATCAAGCCGCGCGCCGCTTTCTCATCGAGCAGATTGGCATTCGAATTCAAAACGACATCCGTGAGCCCTTTATTTTTCGCATAGGCAATCATGTCAAAAATAGATGGTTTTCTTCTCTTCAACAGGAGGGCTTCGCCGAAAAAGACCATCCAGATCCTGACGTTTTTATCCACCTCGGCAATTTCATCGATGATTTTCGTAAAAAGCGGCCACTTCATAATGCCCTTTTGACGGCGCATATTCGGGTGAACGCACATCGAGCAGCGCAAATTGCAGAAGCTGATCGTATCGATCAGAATCACCCTGGGAAATTCACCGGCATCTTGAATTCTTCCCGCAATTTCCTGCTGCTCTTTAATGACCTTCTTTAGACTCATAGGGGGCTTTTCAACTTCCACAAAATTATTCCCGTTCAAACGGATGTAAAATAGAGCTCCGCTCCCTGAATTACAAAAGTAACGACTTATCGATGGATATCGTAAATTATTTAATAGTTTATGTTCTATTGAATCAGAAACATCCCCATTTTTCCTGTCATAATCATGAAAAAACTTTCGTTCTTTTATTGAACGTGAATTTAATATTGAATTAAAGGGATTATGTCAATTGAAAAGACAGGCGAAGGGGCTATGATTGATAGGGAAAAGCTCATGGCTCATGGCTCATAGCAGAAGCAGTGAATGGAGTGTCCGGGGTAATAGGCAAAGCGTAAGGAACGGGCCTGCCATCCGCAAGGGTAGTAATGACTGCCGTTCCTAAAAAATGCAGTGCAGACGAGGAACAGTCGCGACCGTTCCCTACGGGGTCGGGAGCAATGAGTGGAAAGTAAAACGAGTATCATGTTGCCCACTTGTCATGGTGAGCCTGTCGCACCATGACAAAATTAAAACTTCAAAACACCGTCAGGCTCCGGGCGCCGAAGCTTTCGTCCAGTCCGAATCTCCATGCGTTGTTTTCCCGATACAGTTTCAGGACGGCCGGCTTCTCTGATTTCTTGTACTGCAGAATAATCTCCGCTTCGTCGGATTTGATCTTTCCAATTTCCCATTTGCATTCTTTCAGGGCCATGTCCGGATTGAAAACAAACAGGAAGCCGTCCCAGTAAGCCTTTGCCGTCGCCCCGCCGGCCGCGAAGTCACCGGCCAGCGCCTGATCGTTGGTTTCAACGCCGGCTTTTTTATTTTCCTTGCGCACGTCGCTGATGATTTTCGCCTGGGATTTCGCGGAAAGAGCGCTCCAGACAGCCGCGTAATTTTTATTCTTCAGTTGAATAAAATAATTTTCGGCTGCCGATAAAACTTGTTCCTGCATCGCCGGATCGATTCTCTGGGCCGATGCGAAATTCGCAAAAAAGAGCACAACGAATACGATCAGAACCGGCGCCGCTGCGCGTACGAAAGCACTGCCTTCGTCACACCGGCGTGAAACAGAATCCCTGATTGAACAGAAAACCCTGGATTCCCGCCTTCGCACCCTGAAGGGCACAAGTGCCAGTATCCAGGGCACTATTGAAAATACTGGATTCCCGCCTTCGCACCCTGAAGGGCACAAGCGGGAATGACAACATTGTTGGTTTTTTGCCATTTTGCAAAGCTTTCAGGAACTCGAAACAATCTATAAATAAAGCCTGCTATAAAAAAGGCGAAAACACAGACCGCCTTGTGCGGTCTGCTTTCGCCTTTTGAATTTATTCCAGACAAAGAAACTATTAATGGTGCGCAGGTGTTGTGTGCGTCGGGGTCGGATCGGTCTTCCCTGTCGTAGCAACAGCTACACCCACAGCGGCCGCCGCAACAGCGCCAACAGTTGCAATTGTACCGACGCCAATACCCGCCACCGTAAGACCACCGGCCGCGGCGCCTGCAGCACCGGCTGCGCCTGCCGCACCTGCACCAGCGGCTGCTGCACCTGCAGCACCCGTACCTGCACCGGCTGCGCCTACACCACCGGCACCAACGACACCTGCGCCTGCGCCTGCTCCCGCGCCAGCGCCTGCTCCCGCACCGGCCGCACCAGCGCCTGCACCTGCTCCAGCGCCACCACCGGAACCAATTGCTGCACCACCTGCACCGGCACCTGCACCGGCCGGTTGACAAAACGCCATAGACGGCACAAACGCGACGAGGCAGAAAATCATTGCGACGATCCCTATCGTATCCACCAGCTTCTTCATGTTGCCTTCCTCCCTTGTTCCCTTATGTTATTCTCTAATTAATCGTTAATTGTCTTTAGCTTGAAAAAAAGAAAAAAACTCACCCAATAATTGTGCTTCGTATTTAATTTTCAATTTTTATTGAATGAAAAGTTGCCTGTTATAGTTTAATCGTAAACGTACTTTACTTTCGACTGCTATATGCCTCTTCCGGCCTGACTTTGTCAAGCGGAATATGCTGGCTGAAAATAAGTATTTTTCAGTAGGCTTATACTGATTTTTTCGGCTTTCGGCCGGTAAGGAACGCTCACGACCACCCCTGCGGGTGGCAAGCCGTTCCCTACAGACAGGCGCACCTAAAGGTACGCCCTACATTCTTTTTACCTGTCGCCCATAGCCTCTAGCCTTTTTTCGCTTTTAAATCTTACCCCCTTAATTCTTAACCCTTAACCCTTAACCCTTAATACTTAAAACTTATATCTTCCTCCTTAAAACGACCGGATCAGCAGGACGAGGTTGCCGCTGGCGATGGCGGTGTTGACAAGAATCTGAGAAATATCGCGGATTTCCCGCAGCCAGGCGATGCGCTCAAAGTTCTCCGGCACGGCAATCACATCGCCCGGTTCAATATAGTTTCCGTCCGTTTCGGAAAAGGCCGCCAGTTCATGCCTGTCTTTTTTGTCGTTCCAGCCGATGAAGGAACTGTAAGCCTTGCGGGCGCTGCCGTCCACCTTTAAAACATAAACATTGGCCGTGTCGGCATAACGCGTGTAACCGCCGCTCATGTTGATATAATCCCGATAGTCCGCCTTTTCCCTGTACACAAATGCACCCTGGCTCATCACGGCGCCGGCGACGCCGACCACGCTGGTTTTCTCCGGAATGACCAGCGAATCGCCGTCCTCAATTTCAACGTCGTACTCGCTGCCTTTGAGCAGCCGCAGATGGGCCAGTTTGATGGTCATCCTGCCCATGGCCTTTGAGTTTCTCATCGCCACAATAAACTGCTTTTTCTGCTCCATCTCGGCTTTCTTAGCCGCGACTTCCTCCGCACTGAGAGCGGTCGAAACACCGGCCCCCTGGGACAAAAGCTCCTTTTCCAGACGATCCGTCATTTCATCGATGCTTTTCTGCTGCATCTCCCGCACCTTCTGCCGCGTGAAAATCGCCCCGCGCAGATATGCCTCGTCCGTGTAGCCGCCCGCCCGCTGAATCAGCGAAGACAGCTTCTCCCCCTTGGCCAGCTGATAGCGACCCGGGAACTTCACTTCCCCGCCGACCGTCGCGTATCTTTCGTCACGCCAATCCATTATTTTCTTAACAAAAACTCGGTCATACGGCTTCAGCGGAATATTGTGCGCCGGATCGCCCGCCAGGGCGCGCCGCAAATTGATATTCTTCTGGACCATCTTTACGGACGATCCTTTTTCAATGTCCATGGATGTGATTTCCGCGTCATCCAGATAGGCGGATTCCATGATATTGCCCGCCGCAAACACCAGATCCTTCACCCTCATGTTCTCCACAAACTGGAAGGTCCCGGGCTTCATGATATCGCCGTCGATCGACACCGTTTTCTTGTAGGCGTGCTCGTGAATGGAGTGAATGATGATCTGGTCCTTGTGCTGCAGCGGAACATTTTCCGTCGCCTGCCCGGCCATCGCCCTGCCCAGGTCAAAATGAACGACGGTATATTTGTTCTGATCGTCGACGCGGATGATTTCCCCCTTTTCCAGGTAGGAATTGTTCGTCAGGCCGCCAGAATACAGAACTGCGTCGCGCACCTTCATGCCCTCCACCAGGGATATTTTGCAACTGCTTTTGAGGTCCTCCAGGATGGAGTCCATCCGGTTGGCCAGGTCAATCTTCCCCTGCAACTTCAGCTCGTCGCGCAGTTCCAGGATATCTCTGATCGGGGTATTTTCCCCCGCCCTGATTTCATCCGTGACCTTTTTCAGCCTGGACAGGATCATTTTGTTGGCTTCCGCATTCACGCGAAGCTCCGTATCCATCGCCTGCAGCTTCAGCAGCGACAAGTTCGATCTTTCTTCCCGGCTCCGGCTGAGGGTCGTATTGAGCAAATCCGACTGCAGCATTCCGCCCTTCATCATGGCTGCGTTCGCCTGCTTTTCCCGAATGGCCGCTGTCGAAGCATCAAGCGAAGGCGAGCAAATACCCCGTATCTCGCCTTCAATCGTCACATACGGCTTGTCCTTGAACAGCCACTTGTTAAAAACAAAAATCTCATCCTGCGGCTGCAGCGCCACGTTATTGGCCGGATCCTGCTGAAACAGAAATTTCCCCAGGTTAAAGGGAATCAGCATGGCTTCCATGGAAGGCGGCTTCAGACGCTTGATCAGGGCGTAGTCGTAATGCGTCTCCGGCAGGAGCTCCTCGGGCTTTAGAATGTCTTTGATCGTCATCCCCGGTTTGTATTCATACTTTCCCGGGCGCTTCACGTTGCCGCTTAAGTAAATCGCGTTGACATTGGCATCCACAATCGAAAAGATCTTCACCAGGTCCGCGTCGTGCAGCGCGACATTGTACGCCTTCTCCAGGTGTTTGTCGTTGACGTCCAAAACAATCTGCTTCTCGCCTTTGACGATTCTTTCCACCTGAATCTGCTGCGTGTCGGCCGACGGAATGATGCCGCCCGCGTATTCAATCAGACTTTGCAGATCGTGCCGGTCCTTCATCTCGTAGATGGCCGGCCGCTTCACATTGCCGGCAATTCCCACCTGCGGCCCCGTCACCGGCACAAAAATCACGTCGCCGGACTGGAGGATGACGTCTTTGGACTTGTCGCCCTTGAGCAGCAGATCGTAAAGGTCAAACGTCGTGATCAGCTTGTTTCCGCGGCGAAGCTGGATGCGGCGCAGCGACCCGATGTCCGACGCCCCGCCCACCATCACCAGGGCGTCCGTGATCGTGGCGAAAGAGCCGATCGTGTAGGCCCCCGGCCGCCGGACGTCCCCCAGCACAAAGACGGAGATCGTCTTCAGCGCTCCCATGGAGACGTCGATATTGGTCCCCACAATCTGTTCCGCCTGCGTGATGAGATACTTGGACATGTCCTCGAAAGTCATGCCGGCGACAAACATCGGCCCCACCTGCGGAATCGTGATCTTGCCGTCGCGGTCCACCGTCAGGGTGTACTGTGCGTTCAGTCGCCCCCAGAGCAGCAGCTTGACCTCGTCGCCGGGGCCCACAACATACTTGAGGGGAACCGGAATGTCCTTACGGTCCGTCACAACGCGGACCGCGGATTCCCGGAAAAATTCGGTGCCGAAAAGCTGGAGTTTTAGAGAAATATCCTGATAATTCCCAACCTTACGCGAACGGTCAAAGAGGCTGTCCCCCGTGGTTTCCCCGCCGACGACCGTTTTTTCCGCCCAGGGAACTTTCCGGTCAAACTTTTCCGTTCCCTGCTTTTCCTGGCCTTTTTCTTTCTGCTCCAGAAGCTGCTTTCCCTTTTCGATATCAGCCGGAGAAATGCTTTGAAATTCCGGCCGACCCTTCAATGCATCGATTGCCTGAGGCGTGACCTTGCCGCCTGTCTTCCCGAGCTCACCCTGAATCGCCTGCTGCTGTGCAGGAGTCAGACTTTGAT
>DAOTJI010000072.1:0-13659 GCA_035448625.1 Smithellaceae bacterium
CCACCGGGCAGGATCCCGTTCGGAAAAACGCCATTTTGAGCATGATCGCCCAGAATCAGAGAAAGCTGAATTTCACCGCGGTTCTGGTCAGCCATGAAATTCCGGACGTGTACTTTATTTCCAACCGCATTCTGGCCCTGTATGATCATCGGATTGTTTTTCAGGGCACGCCGGAGGAACTGGAAAATTTCAACCACCCGTTCATGGACGAAGTCATCAACTCGCTGGAAGGGCTGCAGAAGGAATTGACCGGCCTTTACTCCAAGCGGCAGTTTGAACTGCTGAACCATCTGCAGCTCAGAAGAAAGGGCGGAGAAACCTTCTGCCTGGTGATTTTCAGCCTCCGGGAGCTCGACGCGATCGTCTCACAAATCGGCCATGACGCGGCGCAGGAGATTCTGCGGAATATGGGGTTGTTTATCGACAAGCATTTCGGCGCCATCGGAGGGATTTCCACAAGGCGCGCCACCAACGAGATTCTCACCGTGCTTCCCTATTCCAACCTTGCGGAAACGGAAAGAATCATGGAAGATTTCATCGCGGATTTTAACCGGCAGGCCGTTCCCTCCCTGGAAGAGGGGGCCTGCAAATTTGCGCTGGGGGGCGACGTGGAGCTGACGATCCTGGCCGGCGCGGCCGAAGGCCAATCCAGGACCGATATCGACGCCCTGCTTGAGCAGGCGAGATCGAAACAAAAAGAAATCGGGCGATTGCAATGCGCCCCGGGGGAATGAACCGATGAAAAAGTACAAGATGGAAACCATGGTCGGTATCTTTGTTGTTTGCGGACTGATCTGCGTGGGATACATGACCGTTAAACTCGGGAAACTGAACTGGTTCAGCGGAGATACATATCCGCTCATCGCCAAATTCACAACCGTCACCGGTCTGAAGGCGGGCAATCCGGTCAACATCCTGGGCATTGAAGTCGGGCGCGTGGAGCGCATTTCGATGGATCAGGAAGACCTCAAGGCCGTCGTAGAAATGCGGATCAAAAAAGACATCAAAATCTACGATGACGCCATTGCTTCCATCAAGACGGAAGGCCTCATCGGCGACAAGTATCTGAGCATCGATCCGGGCGGCGGCGGGGACCTGCTCGGGCCCAACGGGGTCATCACGGACACGCAGGCCGCTTTGGACATTGAATCGCTGATCAGCAAATACGCCTTTGGCGAAGTAAAAAAGGACCAGAGCAAAGATCAAAATAAAGAAAAGGAAAAGAAATAGATGCAAAACCGAATCCTGAAAAAAAGGTTGATAGGGTGCAGTCTGTTCCTGATGCTTCTTTTGTCCATTCCGGCGTATGCCGGAGCGCCGCTGAGCGCCGTGGAAAACACGGTCAACCGTGTTTTGGATGTGCTGCGTGATCCAAAACTGAAAGGCCCTACGGCCAAGCCGGCCAAGACGGAAAAACTCCGTGTCATCTATAAAGACATGTTTGACGAGATGGAATTTTCCCGGCGCACGCTCACCCGCAACTGGAACAAGTTTACCCCGGAGCAGCGCAGAGAATTTGTCGATCTTTTTGAACAGGTGCTGGAGAAGACCTATCTGGATAGAATCCTTGAATATTCCAACGAGAAAATCGTTTTCTACAAGGAAACGATGATCGGGGAAGACAAGGCGGAAATTCAGTCCAAGGTCATCGCCTCCTCCAAGGAAGTTCCCATCTATTACCGGATGATTTTAAAAAACGGCAAGTGGAAAGTTTACGATGTAGTCGTGGAAAATGTGAGCCTGGTGCAGAACTACCGCACCCAGTTCAATGAAATTCTTGCCGGCGGCACGCCGGAGCAACTCCTCGAAACCTTGCGCAAAAAGGTGAAAACCCATTAACATTCGGCCCATGAAAGTCAACCTGTTCATTCTTGTCCTGGTCATTTTCTTTTTCGCGGCCGTCGGCTTCCCTGGCTGCCCGGCCCCGGATGCCGTCTGCGCCCGGTTGCCGGAGATGGGCAATGGGCAGGTGATAGGCGATGGGCAATGGGGAAGAGGCGATAGGCTATGGGCGATGGGCGATGGGAAAAGCCAGGATCCCGTTCACGCGGAGTCTCCGTCGGCCGGGGAGGATGTGCCTGCCCGCAAGGACATGAAGCCGTCGGGTCGGTCGCAGGATGCCTTTCAGGACGAATACAAAGATGAAGGCCAGGACTACGACGACGAGCCTTTTGCGGATGAACGCGTCACCATCGCCGATCCCATCGAACCTTTCAACCGGCTTATGCACCGGTTCAATGACCGCCTGTATTTCTGGCTGCTGAAGCCGGTTGCCGAGGGGTACAAAGAGGCGGTGCCGGAACCGGCGCGGATCAGCGTCAAAAATTTTTATTACCACCTGCTGTTTCCCATCCGCTTCGTCAATTGTGTGCTGCAGGCCGATCTGACCGGCGCCGGCTCGGAAGCGGGCCGTTTTGCGATCAACACGGTGTGGGGAGTGGGAGGGCTCCTGGATCCGTCCTCCAATCAGGGCATCGAACTGCCCAAGCAGAACGCCGATTTCGGGCAGACGCTGGGCCTGTACGGCGTGGGCCACGGCTTCTACATTGTCTGGCCGTTTCTCGGCCCGTCGAGTCCGCGTGACAGTGTTGACATCGCGGGCGAGTATGTCCTGGATCCGCTTTCCTATTTCACCCCCTGGTACACCAGCCTGGGCAAACGGCCCCTCAAGATGATCAACAACGCCTCCCTGAGCCTCGGGGATTACGAAGCGGTGATCGAGGCGGCCATCGATCCTTACATCGCCATTCGCAACGGTTACATCCAGTATCGCATGAAGGAAGTCCAGGCGCGCAGGGACAGATCGCTCTTTTTCCGGAACCGGAAAAACGCTGCGCCGGAAGCGGCGGATCCGCCGCCGGCCAACTGAGACCGCATAAAAGGAGAAACCCTACGAAAAAAATTTTTCTCTTCACGATAGCCCTGATCTGGCTTCCCTTTTGCTCTTCTGCGCTCGCGGGCGGGATGTTCGGGCCGCCGCAGACGATGTCCAAAAAAACCGGCGGCGCCAACACTGCTATCGGCTACCGGTATGCCGAAGATACATTGAAGGGAGACACGGACCGCCATGTGGTTCGTCAGCGCCAGATCTATTCCCAGGCGGCGTACGGCGCCTCCGGCCGCTGGGAGATTTACGGGCGCGTCGGCGTTTCCGATTTGCAAATAGCGGACGCGTTTCGTTCTTCTTCGGCCCTGACCGCGGTCTCCCGGGACTCTTTTGAAGAAAACTGGAAATTTTTCGGGACACTGGGCGCCAAAGCGTATTATCCGGTCAATTCCGTCTTCGGCGTCGGCGCCTTTGTGCAGGGAAGCTGCAACTTCAGCAATTTCACCGATGAAGTTGGCGGAACCAGCGGCGGGGCCCCTTTTGCGGCCGATATGAAGGTGAAGTATCTCTGGGACGTCAATTTCGGCATCGGCGTTCAGGCGTCAGTCCCTTATGGAATTCAATTGTATGCCGGGCCTTTTGTATATTATACGGAAGCGGACGCTTATTTATCCGGCTCCGTTCCGGGAATCCAGTCCGGCGCCGAAAAGACGTCTTTGAAGAATGCATCCGCGGTCGGCGGGTTTTTCGGCGTTGCCGTCGGGCTGGGCAGGGGATTTGGCCTCCAGATCGAGGGCCAGTACACGGACCGGTTCTCCGCCGGGTCCGCCGTTACCTACACGTATTAGAGGGAAACACATGAAGTCTGCTGGAAAGAATCAACGGCGGTCCAAATTGACCATCGGCGTTTTGTACGGCGGACGATCGGGCGAGCATGACGTATCGCTTTGTTCGGCGGCTTCCGTCGTTGCGGCGCTGGACAAGACCAAATACGATGTGGTTGCGATCGGCATTGACCGCGACGGACGCTGGTATGTTCAGGACCGGCCGGAAATCATCGCCGACAAAGACTTCGGCAGAATTCTTTCTTTGAAAAAAAAGGGCGCCTGGCTGGTCAATCATTTTGAAGACCGAAACCGGCTGCACCTGTACGATATGGATTCCCGCGGAAAGAAGGTTGTCGTGGATCTGGTCTTTCCCGTCCTCCACGGCACGTACGGAGAAGATGGAACCATGCAGGGGCTCCTGGAGCTGGCCCGGGTTCCCTATGTGGGGGTGGATGTCGCCGGTTCCGCCATCGGCATGGACAAGGACGTCGCCAAGCGTCTGCTCGCGCAGGAGGGGGTTCCCGTGGTGCCCTGGATCACGGTAAGCCGTTCGGACTGGCTGGCCCGGCCGCAAAAAATTCTGCGCGGGGCGCTGAAGCGCCTTGAAATGCCCGTCTTTGTCAAACCGCTGCGCACCGGCTCTTCCGTCGGAATCAAAAAGGTGAAAGTCAAAAAAGACCTTGCCCCCGCCGTGGATTATGCCTTTGGGTTCGACACGCGGATCATGATCGAGAAAGGCATCGACTGCCGGGAGATCGAATGCGCCGTTTTGGGCAATGAAGACCCGCGGGCGTCGGTGCTGGGTGAAATTCTGCCCACGCATGAGTATTATTCCTACGAGGCCAAATATCTGGACCCCGAGGGCGCGAAGATGAACATTCCGGCGAAAATCCCGGCGCGCTTGGCGGCCGCCATCCGCAAATGCGCCGTCCTCGGCTTCCGCGCGCTGAACTGCAATTCCATGGCGCGCGTGGATTTCTTCCTGGATAAAAAGACCGGCGCGTTTTATCTCAACGAAATCAACACGCTGCCCGGATTTACCGGCATCAGCATGTATCCCAAGCTCTGGGAGGCCACCGGCCTTTCCTACAGCGCTCTCTTGGATCGTCTGGTGGAGCTTGCGCTGGCGCGCCACCGGGAAAAATCGGCTGTGATAACCGGTTGAAACCCTGGCAGGGCGCAGGATTCGATCGAGACGTTTTGAAGGGAATTTCATAAAGGTAAAGGAGAAAGTCTAAAGGCATGAGCGAACTCTCGGCTGCGGTTTCCAATTCGACAAAAATCCGCCTGCTGATGCTGATGATGGTGATGGAGATTTACACCGTCGGCGTTTCCATGATCGGCATCCTGACGTCCAATTCCATCGTCTTTATTGCCAATTTCGTGATCGCCTTTACGGGCGCTCTGGCTTCCGGCCTTTCGCTTTATACCGTCCGGCGAATGTCGCGCGGGACAGATCTGCTCAACACCTACGGCCTGGGTCGCATGGAAACCATCTCCAGCATTGTGGTCGGAACCACCATGCTGCTGGCCGCTCTGTTTGTCGGCTATGAAACCGTGTCCAAGATTCTCCATCCTGCCGAACAGCACGGCGGTTTGGTGGCCATGCTGCTGACGTTCGCCTCCTTTATCGCGTCAACCTGGCTCTGGATACGCAACTACATGCTGAGCAAAAGGGAGCACTCGCCCATTTTCAGCTCCATGTGGCGCATGGCGAGGATGGGTGCGCTGGAAGACCTGCTGATCATTCTGGCGGTGGGCATTTCGCTCGCTTTTTCCGGCGCCCCTTGGACGCGCTACCTGGATGTCTGCGCGACGACGATTCTGATGATCAGCATCATCAAATCGATTTACGATGTTTTCTCCGGGTCGATCAGCGATTTGCTGGATCGCAGCCTCGATGAATACAACATGCTGATTATTCTGCGCGAACTGATCGCCAACTTTGACGCCTACGACCAGATCCATGGCGTCCGCACGCGCCGTTCGGGAAGCCATACCTTCATCGAGATCTTTTTGGAGTTTGCAGGCGACGCGAAAGTGGAAACGGTTTACCGATTGAAGGACCGGCTGGAGACAGAGCTGAAAAAGCAAATGCCCAACGCGCAGATCATGCTGATTCCAAGCCGCATGACCGGTAGCGCAAAACCGTGATTTCCAGGGGCAAAAAACGCAACCATTAAGAATTTTATTTATGATAACAATAGGATAAGAAACACCTTGAAGCATTCCTATCGGGGCGACGCCTCCGATTTCTTGTTTCCTTTTTCTCAAAAACAAAATTTATTACCATGTATATTCCATACATAATATCTCTATAAAATTTCATTAATCTCTCTCGTTGACAAGTGTTTCCATAGGCGGTTTTATTTGCCCCAATAATTTCTTGCCGGGAAAATGTCGAACTTTCCGGCACGCGGAATCCTGGCGGCCGAAGTTTATTGCCGCGACGGTTGTAAGAAAAAGGAGCTTTTTTCAGGAGAGATTTCAACCGCGATGAAAAACATACCGTCCTGCGAAGACGGAAACCCGGCAGAGGAGGCCTTCATTTCTGACGGAAAAGACTCATTGCCTTTTCCGGTTTTGGATTTCAACCAGGCCCGTAATCCATGGTTCAGAGAAGGCGGCTTCAACAAAAAAATTATCGAGAGCCTTCCCGGATGGTTTTACGTGATGGATCAGCAATTAAGACTGGTCCTCTGGAACGACAACTTCCGGACGGCGTCCGGCCTTTCCCATGAAGAGCTTCAGGGAATGTCGGTCCTGGACTTTCTTGACGAGTCCCAGCGCATCGTGATCGCTGAAGAAATAGGAAAGATTTTTCGCCTTGGCGAGCATGCTTCTCAAGTGGATATCGTTTTTAAAGACGGGACGCGCCGGGCGTTATTTTTCAATTCCCGACGGGTCGTCTATCGCAATACAACCTGCCTCGTGGGGACGGCTTTTGATATGCCGGGACAGAAGAAAGACGAAAACAAGCGCAGGCTTTTGGCTGAAAATCCGGAGAAAACCAATCCGTTCGTGAGCGTATTCATCCATTCCGGGAATGAAGCGCAAAATGTTGTGGAGGATAAGCTGAAGGCCAACCTTCAGGATCTGGTCATCCCTCATCTGAAGAAGCTGCGGGCGTCGAACCTGAACGCCGGGCAGCGAAAACAACTGAAGGGCCTGGAGAACAGCCTGAAGGATGTTTTGTCTTCGTTTGTGACCAGCCTGCTTCTCACCCATTCGAATCTCACCCCGCAGGAAATCCAAATTGCCGATCTGATCCGAAGCGGGAGAGGGACCAAAGAAATTGCCGATATCCTCAACACGTCGGCAAACACGATTGCGACGCATCGCAACAATATTCGCAAGAAATTGGATCTGCGGAACACGAAAGTCAATCTTCGCGCCCATCTGCAATCCATCTTATGAAAAGATCGTAAAAGCGAAGAGGAACCCGGAAACTTATGGAGGCGCTTCATCAGGCAGTTGAATTCAAACAAAAGCACGCAAAGGGTACAGACGTCGTTAAGGCCGACCAACCGTTTCAGAAAACCGATCCTTCCCATGCCATGGCATCGGGGATGGCTCATCTTTTCAATCATCATTTTGTCGGGATTCTGCTCAATATGGAGATGGCGATGGATAAACTGCCGAAGGATGGAAAGCCTTTCCGGCTGCTTACCGAAGCCATGAAGTCCGCCTGTCAGGCGGCGGAGATCTGCCGGTGGCTGACAGGCAGTATGGGTTTTTGTCTGGGCTACGGCGCATCCGGGCAAGCGCCGCTGGACATATCCGGGGCCTGTTTGCGGTTTCTGCCTGTTTTCCGGGCGATGGTTCCGCCCAACACGCGGATGGAAACCGATCTGCCCCGTTGCGGTCCGTCAGTCCGTATCAGCCCCGACCTGCTGCAGCAGGTTTTGGTCAACCTGATCAAAGGGGCAGGGGAATTCTTCGGAGGGGCGCCGGCTGCCTTATCTTTTCGTGCGGGAACGGTTGGAACGGAAACCCTTCCGGATCAGGACTTTTTTTCACGCGTCGCAGGGCCCGCCTATGCGTGTGTTGAAATCGAAGGCAGAGGGAGCCCTCCGGCGGACCGGGGCGAAAGCGCCGTTTTCCGAACCCTGTCCACGGCAGAAGCCATTCTTTCCGTTTACGGCGGATGCGCCGCGGCGGAAAACAAAGAGGCGGGCAAACTCACCTTCAAAATCTTTCTGCCTGTCTGTGGGGCCGAACCGTTGCCGGCGGGCACAAAGGTTGTCTCGGGAAGCATTTCGGAATTATTTTCATAAGAGGCGGATTGGCCGGCTAAGACGGCAGAGCGCCGGATCAGACGTCCGGCGCTCTTTATTTTTCGATGCGGGATTTTGCCGTCTGCAAGGCAAGGTCTCTGTCCCGGGTGAAAAACCACCACGGCGGTTTGCCGGTGTGCGGTCCTTTTTCCTTTTCCCGTCCCCGGCTGCGGTACCAGCGGCCGAATCGCTCGACCGTGGCAAAGGGATGATCACCCGTGCACAAAACGCTGCAAGGACGGATTTCCTTGAAGTAAAGTGTCTCATCCGGCTCTTCTTCGCGCTCCAGCTCTTCGGGCAGGACTGCGCGGGACACATCAAAGCCTTGGGATTCTTTCTGATCCAGCCATTGTGAGATATTCATATTCTCTTTCCTTTCCTTTCTCCCGGGGAGGCATTTGTCGTGCGTGTGTTCGCCCGGTTCCCTGCGGACCAGCAACGCGCAGTCCTCGCCTGAAGCCCCGAAGACGTCCACGGAGGGCATGCGGAACGTCGTGAAACCGTGTGCCCGGCAGCCGTAGGGAGTCTCCGCCCGGCCCGTCAGGTAGAAGTGTCCGCAGAACAAACAGTTGATCAACGTGCCGACCTTGTTGTTATCTGTCATTGAAGAGCTCCAAATACAGGCTGAAAACCAACGTCAGTCTTCAGCCTTCAGCCTTTTCCCCTATGCTTCCGACAATTTTTCCAGTTTCAGCTTCTTTTCCAGACGCCGGTTGGCTTCTTCCAGTTTTTCCTGCGAGGAATAAACCGCGACCGAGCCGGATGGCGAGGCTTTTTCAAAATAGTCGGACAGGGCGTCCCGCACCTGACTGGGCGTTGCGGCAGTAAGCCGGTCCCGGAAGGCCTGGCGCAGGTCGTCGGTCGCGCCGCTGAAATGCCGGAACAGGGCGACATAACCGCGCCCCGAAGGATCGAGGGGCTTGTCCAGCGCGCCAAGCGCGCTGATCACGGCCTTTTCCAAATCGTCTTTTGTCATTTCGTTTTTGGAATAATATTTTTGCGCGGCCTCAAAGACATTTATCGTCTCCACGATGTGCGGATCGCGATAGGACAGAAATGCGAATACGCCCTGCGACGGGTCGAAAGACGACATTCCCCCGTAGGCGCCGCCCTGCACGCGGATATGTTTGTACAGATACGTGTTGGATAGTTCCCGCGATGCCAGCATGATCAGCGCGGAGGACGGATCGGTGTAGGCGGGTGCTTTCATCGCCGAGGCCACATAGGAAACCTGGGTGGGAACCGCGATGCCCGTGCGGACGGGCGCAAGCGTGGGCCTTTCGGGTTCTTCGCTCCGACGGCCGGCCGGCAGGCTTTCCAGAAGTTCGCCGATGGGTGTTTCCACCAGCGTGAGGCCGTCTGCATCGGCGGTCATGTTGACCGTCAGGTTTTGCCTCGTGAAGAGGATTTCCCTGAGCTGCTCCAGCTTTTCGCGCAGGGGCTTTTTGGAGGCGTCGAAGCCCTCCGCCTGCCGCTGGACAAATCGCAGCTGCGTCCGGCCGTGCCATTGCTCATCGCGATAGGCGGGCAGCGTCAGCCCTGCCGCCGCCGCCCGTTTGGCGAAAACGTGTCCGGAAGGAACGACGGAGGCGATCAGGTTGTTTTTCCGCTCGGCGATTAAATCACGCATTCTCGATTCATCGTTCAAATCCCCAAAGCAGAGAATGTCGCGGACGGTCCGGACAGCCTGCGGAACATTGCGGTAGAGCGCTTTGAAGGAAAAGACCATTTTCTGCCAGACCCGGGCCGCGTCCACGGAAAGGCCGGAAGACAGATCATAGCCGAATCCGCCCATCTGCAGGGCGATGCGTTTGGCCATCTCGTCGTAGGTCAGACCCGCCGCGCCCATGCCGCTTACGATTTTGCCAAAAAGCGGAAGGTAGATCTGCAGGCTTTCGGGAACCGAAGCGGTGTCAAACGCCAGATCGACATAGGCTATGCCGTTGGTAAACAGGTCATGCGCCAGCGCGGGGGTCGCGGCCAGAGTTTTGTGCCGGGTCGGAACCGTTTCCACCTGCCGGGGAAGGTCTTCCATTTTCAGTTTGGGCAGGCTTGCCTGGGCCTTCGATGAATCCTCCTCGGATTGAAAGGCCTTCAGACGCGCCGCCTGCTCGTCGATTGCCCGCAGCTGATCTTTCGACAAACCGGCTTTGAGCGCGGCCATCTTCTTCGTTAATTCAGCTTCGCTCTTCCGGTTGAAATCGGGATCCGGCTCCATCACCGCCAGCAGGCGATGCGGATTGTCCACCAGCCATTGTTGGGCCACTTTCTGGAAGATCTGCGGATCGTCTTTCAGGAGGAGGCGGATCTTTTCAATCACGCGCGAGAAATCGAGGCCGACTAGGGGATCGCCGTCGTAGAGCCAGGTCTGAAAAACGCCGCCCATCAGCGTAATCCCGTAAGGGTAGGAGCCGCGGGAAATTTCCTTGCCGTGAAATTCGACCTGATGCAGGATGCCCTCGATGAGTTCCGGGTCGAATCCTTCGGCGACAATCTTTTGCAGGGTGTCGAGGATCAGCTTTTCAACATTCGGGATGTCGGCGTTTTTGATGTTGCGCAGACCGGCGCAGAACATCATCTGCTTGAGATCGGATTCGATGCCGGACACGGGCGACAGATCTTCTCCCAGCCCCGAATCGACAAGCGCCCGGCGCAGGGGCGACGCGGCGCTGCCCACGAGCAGGCCGGAAAGAATGGACAGCGTAAGCGCCGTTTCAAAGTCTTTGTTTTCCGCGAGCATCCAGGCCAGATTGACGTTGGTTTTCTTCTCCGAAGGCTCATCCGGATCGATGGGATAGACGCCGGCAACCCGCCGGGGACCGGAAAAGAAAGGCTGGCTTGTGATGGACGAATTTACCTCCACCCGCTCGAAGCCGGCCAGCATTTCGGCCAGAAATTCCAAATGGTCCGCGGTGGGGATGTCCCCATAGAGGAAAAAGCGCGCGTTGGTCGGCGAATAGTATTGGCGGTGGAAATCCCGAAACTGTTCATAGGTCAGCGTCGGAATGATGTCCGGGTCGCCCCCGGAGTCCAGGGCATACACGGTGTCCGGATAAAGATTTTGCTGAATGTCCTTATACATCAGCGAATCGGGCGATGAATAGGCGCCCTTCATTTCATTGTAAACAATGCCGGAGATGATCAGATCGCTTTCGGGATCGCCGGGCTTTGCAAATTCCAGATGATGGCCTTCCTGCAGGAAGGTTTCGCGAAGCAGGCGGGGATGCAGAACAAGGTCCGTGTAAACGCGCGCCAGATTATAAAAATCCGCCTTGATCTGACTGGCTACCGGGTAAAGGGTTTTGTCCGGGTACGTGAAGGCGTTGATGAAGGTTTGCATGCTGGAACGAATCAGTTCTTTGAAGGCGTCCTTCAGCGGATATTTCTCCGAGCCGGCCAGCACACAATGCTCCAGGATGTGGGGCAGGCCCGTGGAATCCGCGGGCGGCGTCCTGAAGCCGATGGCGTAAAGGTTCTCCCGGTCCATGGCGTGCAGATGCAGCACTTTGGCGCCGGTTTTGCGGTGCTCCATTTCATAGGCGGTCAAGCGCATCGATTCGATGACTTCGACGCGCAACACGATAAACCCCTGGACGACATCGCCGCTGTGCAGACTCGGCTGCAATACATGGATGGGTGTCACGGGACGCTCCTTGAAAAAAATTTTTACCGCGGACAATCCTGAATCGTCACGCGGCGGTTTTGCGCCTGGCCTTCCGGCGTGTCGTTGTCGGCGATCGGGCGCGATTCGCCCGCGCCCAGGACGATCAGGCGATGTTCGTCGATGGCGTATTGTTCGACCAGATATTGTTTGACGCTTTGGGCCCGCCGCCTCGACAGCTCCAGGTTGAAGGCGTCGGAACCGACGCTGTCCGTATGACCGGTGATGACGAGCGTGTCTTCGGGATGCTTCACCAGATATTCCATAATCGTTTGCACGCTGCTTTTCGGGATGGCGTCCACCTGCGTGGAATTGGTGTCGAAGGCGATGCGGATATTGACGCAGCCGGGTTTGTTGAAATCGTCGTCGAAGCCGGCCACGGGCAGCGCTTTCCCTCTGGGGCTGGAGAGCACGGGGGTTGCGGCAACCATTTTCTCCTTGGCGGCTTCCGTCACCACGACGTCCTTCGTCTCGCTGCTGAAGTAGATCTCGCCGATCAGGCCTTCGGCGGGCGTTCTGGTTCGCTGGGTGTTGATGTGGATTTGCAGTCCGGTGGTGACGCCGAGCGGTTCGCCCCCGTTGATGTCGCCGAAAAGTTTTTTGTAGTCTTCATACAGATTGCGGCGCTCCGTGTACCACTGGCCGATTTTGTCCGTTTTGTTCCTCAAAACAATGTAGCGCATTTTGTCGCCGCCGATCTGTGTGCTGCGTCCGCTCCATCCTTTGGGTGCTTCATTGTCCCAGATATAGCCTACGACCGGCGTGTTCAGCGCGGCCGGAAATCCGGTTTCTTTGAAGGCAATATAGACCTGGAGCGCCTGATCGTCGGCTGTTTTTTTGCGGACGTCGCCGCCGACGGGCATTTTTTCGACTTTCCAACGCCAGGAAAGAATCGGAAAGTCTTTCACGTTGACGCGCGCCGATGTGCGCACGCCGAAGGACGAGTTGCCCTGCGACCGCAGATGCAGATAATAGTTGTCGCCTTCCTTGGAGATTTTCAGGGACGGCGCGCCGGTTTTTTTCTCCAGCGCCCATCCGGGGGGCGCTCCGCCCGGCAGATCCGCGGAACGGAATTTGGTGACGGGAATGACGGCCGCTTCAACGGCGGCACAGAAGAACAGCAGCGCGGCCAACAGCGGGAAAAAGGGGAACAAAAGGCTTCTTTTCATGTCCGCTGCTGTCCCGACAGGATTTCCTCGCGCAGCGCCATGATTTGCGTCCGCGTAAACACGGACTCAACGCAGTCTGCGCGCTGAAGGATGTTTTCCCGCCCGCCTTCCTCGCGGTCAATCAGCGTGATCACCCGGTCCACCACCAGACCGGCGCGGCGGGCCTGTTCGATGGCGGTGATCGTCGAGCCGCCCGTGGTGATGACATCGTCGATGATCGCAACCCTTTCGCCGGCCGCGACGTTCCCCTCGATGGCGCTTTTCGTGCCGTGGGCCTTGACATCTTTGCGCACGATGAACGATTTGATCGGTTTGCCCCTCTGGAAGGAAATCACGGCCAGGGCGTTGGCGATCGGGTCGGCGCCCAGCGTCAGTCCTCCCGCCGCGGTGACCGGCGCGTCCTTCAGCATGTCAAAAACAATCTCGCCGATCAGATTCATGCCCTCCGGGTCCAGCGTGGTCGGTTTGCAGTTGAAATAAAAATTACTCTGACGGCCCGACGCCAGCGTAAAAGGCGGGTTGTCGCTGTATTTGAAAGAGCGCTCCAGGATGATTTTTCCAAGGCGCTTTTTAGCGGTGCTTTGATCCATGGACATCATATTTTCCTCCGGTCCGGATGATATTACGAGCGGGTATTCTCGTGGATGACAAATTTGATGGGCAGTTCCGCCCATGTTTTATAAGGAACGCCGGACTTTTTGGCCGGCACGAATTTCCAGTCTTTGACCGCGGCAACCGCGGTGTGGTCCAGAATGGCATAGCCGGATGACTGCCGGACGACGGCTTTGCCCACGCGTCCGTCCGTCAGGATTTCAACCGCGACCAGCACCACGCCCTCGTAACCCCTTTGCCGGGCCGTTTCCGGATAACCGGGCGGCGGGTTCTCGCGGTATCGGGG
>DAOTJI010000073.1:0-13484 GCA_035448625.1 Smithellaceae bacterium
TTACGGCGCTGATGTATGACGGGACCGCCGTGCGCATTTTTGTGGTCACGGGCGATACGGCGCGGGAGCGGCCGATTCAAACGGGCAATCCCTACGGCGAGTATATGGAAGTGATACAGGGCCTGAAGGAAAAAGAGCCGGTGGTCGTTGTGGGCCAGAACAATCTGTCGGATGGAGTGAAAGTTCATGTGGCTCGCTGATACCTCCGTCAAACGTCCGGTTTTCGCCACCATGGTGATTCTGGCGCTGGTGGTGCTGGGCGTCGTCAGCTATCCGAATATCGGCGTCGATCTTTTTCCCAGAATTGATTTTCCGATCGTGACCATCACGACGGATCTCAAGGGCGCCAGCCCCGACGTCATGGATGTGGACGTGACGGACCGCATCGAAGGCGCGGTCAACACCATCAACGGCGTCAAGAGCATCACCTCCATCAGCTATGAAGGACGGGCGCGCACGACCATCGAATTTGTCCTGGAACGAAACATCGATCTGGCCGTTCAGGACGTGCGCGAAAAAGTTTCCACCATCCGCTCCAAGCTGCCGGACGATATCGACGAGCCGAGGATTGCCAAGGTGGACCCCGACGCTTCGCCGATCCTGTTTCTGAATCTTTCCGGCAACCGTTCCGTGCGGGACCTTTCCACCTATGCGGACGAAATCTTAAAAGAGCAGCTGCAGCGCATCAACGGCGTCGGCGATGTGATCTTTTACGGGATGCGTCTGCGGCAGGTGCGCATCTGGCTGGACGCCGCCCGAATGAGGGCCTACGAGGTGTCCCCGAATGACATCGTCTTTGCCCTCAAACGGGAGAACATTGAACTCCCGGGAGGACGCGTCGAAACCCGGACGCGCGAATACACCGTCCGGATCAAGGGTGAGTTTCCCCGGATCGCCGATTTCAACGACTTGATCATCAGCTACTACCGGGGAGCGCCGGTGCGGATACGCGACATCGGCCGCGCCGAAGACGGCATGGAGGAAAAGCGCTCACTGGCGCGGTTCAACCGCGTTCCGGCGGTGGGCATGGCCATCCAGAAACAGTCGGGCACCAATACGGTGGAGGTGGCCAACCGGGTCAAGAAGGAAATCGAAGCCATCAATAAGACCCTGCCTCCGGGCATGAAAATCAATACGGCCGTCGACCAGTCGCTGTTTATTGTCCGGTCGATCGAGGAAGTGCAGTTTCATTTGATTCTCGGCAGCCTGTTTGCCGTTCTGGCGGTTCTGCTGTTCCTCAAGAACGTGCGAACCACGCTGATCAGTGCGGTGGCGCTCCCGGTTTCCATCATCTCCACCTTCGCGCTGATCAACGCCTTCGGGTTTACCTTCAACAACATGACGATGCTGGCTTTATCGCTCTCGGTCGGTCTGCTGATTGACGACGCCATTATTGTCATTGAAAATATCTACCGCCATGTGGAGGAAGGCATGGAGCCGCTTGAAGCGGCGACCTTCGGAACCTCCGAAATCGGGCTGGCCGTGACGGCAACGACCTTCGCGATTGTGGGCATTTTTCTGCCCGTCGCCTTCATGAAAGGGATTATCGGCCGTTTTTTCATCCAGTTTGCCCTGACGATCGTTTTTGCCGTGATGGTGTCCCTGCTGGTTTCCTTCACCCTGACGCCGATGATGGCCTCGATTTTTCTCAAGCCGCACCGCAAAAGCATGGCCAACCCTCCGGCGGTTGGAGAAGCATCCGGCGCGGCCTCTGACCGCCCGTCCTTCTGGCGACGGGTCGGCGACGTTCTGGAGCGCTACTACAAAAGGCTGGAGGCCTTTTATCGCGTTGTTCTCGAGTGGTCGCTGGGCTGGCGCAAAACGGTGCTTGTTGGAGCCCTGGTCGTTTTCGTTTTGAGCCTCGGTCTTACGGGGTGGATCGGAAAGGAATTCGTGCCTCCGGAGGACCAGGGCGTTTTTATCGTGCGCATGGAAACGCCGATCGATTATTCCGTGGATCAGATCGAACGGTATCTGGAAAAAACGGAGCAGATGATGGCGGACATCCCGGAAGTAAAATCGGTCTATTACGTGCAGGGATACGGGGGCTACCACAACCGCGCACTGATGTTTCTGAACCTGAAGCCCAAGGCCGAGCGCAAAAAAAGCCAGGAGGACGTCAAGAAAATCGCCCGCGCCAAACTGCGCACCATTCCCGGGTTGAAGGTTTCCGCGGAGGACATCTCTGTTGTGGGTGGAGGGATCCGAAATGTGCCCATTCAGTTCAGCATTCGCGGTCAGGACCTGAACGCGCTGCAGGAATATGCCAAGCAAATCAGCGCCGAGTTTGCCAGGCTGCCGGGCATTACGGATGTAGACACGTCCCTGGAAGTCGGCAAGCCCGAGTTTAAAGTCTATGTGGACCGTGACCGGGCGGCGGATCTGGGCGTGGAAGTGGCCACGATCGCCGAAGCCATCAATATTCTGATCAGCGGCGAGATGGATATCGCCCGCTACAAGGATGAACTCAAGGGAAAGCGCTACGATATCCGGGTGCGGCTCAACCCGCAGGACCGGGAAAGCGCCTCCTCCCTGGGACGCATATACGTACGCGCCCGCGACGGAAAACTGGTGGAGCTTTCCAATGTCGTTCGCATGGAAGAAGGGGCGGGACCGAGCGTCATCAACCGTGTGGACCGGCAACGGGCCATTACGGTGTTCGCGTCTTTGGAAGGCAAGCCGCTGGGACAGGCGAAGGAGGAGCTGGACGGCATCGCGGCGAAAATCCTGCCTCCGGATTACCTTCCCAAATATCAGGGAATGGCCGACACCATGCAGGAGTCTTTCGGTTATCTGCTGTTCGCGTTGCTCTTGGGCGTCATTATGGCCTACATGATTCTGGCTTCGCAGTTTGAAAGCTTTGTGCATCCCGTGACCGTTCTGCTGTCGATGCCCCTGTCCTTCATCGGCGCTTTCGGCGCCCTGTTCCTGACCGGAAAGACGCTGAATATCTTCAGCCTGATCGGTCTGATCCTGCTCATGGGTCTCGTCAAGAAGAATGCCATTCTGCTGGTGGATTATACCAATGTTCTGCGGGGCAGGGGCCTGTCTCGCCGGGAGGCGATCCTTCAGGCGGGGCCGGTCCGGATGCGGCCGATTCTCATGACCACCTTTGCCATGGTCTTCGGCATGCTGCCGATTGCCCTGGCGGTGGGCGAAGGTGCGGAGACGCGCGCTCCCATGGGGATTGCCGTGATCGGCGGACTGCTGACGTCTCTGGTGCTGACGCTGATCGTGGTCCCGTCCGCCTATGATATTTTTGATGACTGGCAGGAAAAATTCAAAAACCGGAGAAAAACCGCTCAAAAATAAAAGTCGATTGCTTCGGGAGGGCACATGAAAATGTTTTTTGTCATATACGCCGAGGCCTCGGATGAACGGGTCACGGCCGCCTTCAAGAACGCCGGGTTCAGGTCCTACACGAAAATACACGGCGCGACCGGCGAAGGCGAGGAAAGCGAGCCGAAGCTGGGCACGCACTACTGGCCGGGGAGGAACAATACTCTTTTGCTGGGGGTGCCGGACGAGGAGATTCAGAAACTCGTCGATCTGGTCCGGAAGTTCAAAGCGGAAAACCCTCGCGCGGGGCTGAGGGCGTTCACCTTTCCGCTGGAGGAGTGCGTTTGAAGCCGGAACGCCTTACCGTTTTTGGATGGACGCTAGGGCCTTGGCGGCTGCGACTTTCACATTTTCCGGGTAACGGCTGATTCCCAGAAAAGATTTGGTCCCGACGATTTTGGAGAGGACGGGGATGGAGTTGGGCAGTCCAATGCTGCCCAAGGCGGCGCAGATTCTCTCCTGCAGAGCCGCTCGCAGATCCTTGTCGCGGATGGGATTGTTTTCCAGCAGGATGTGCAGCGCCGGCTCCGCCTCTGCGCATTTTGCGTTGCCGAGCACGTCCACGATGTTGATCATGAATTTGTGCTCCACCTGCGGCAGGACGGAAAGAAGCAGGGAGCAGCGCTTACTTTTTCCGGTGCGGCTGATGCTTTTGAGGGCCTCCATTCTCACCTTGATGTTTTCGTGGAGAAGCAGCGGCTGCAGCGCTTCGGCGCTGGATTCATCTCCGATGTGGCTCAGGATATAGGCGATGTTCCGCAGGTAAAACCAGGGCTGATCCTTGCCGAGCTGGTCGCGGACCGGTGGAATGGCCCTTCGGCCGGCGCTGATGATCAGCCGCATGATGCGAACGCGCTCATTGCTGTCCCGTTGCTCCTTGAGAAGATCCAGAAGCTGGTTCATGGCGTTGTCTCCGAGCCGGATCAGCATCTCTCCCGCGTCGCGCTTTTGATCCGGTTCGCCCTCCTTGAAAATATTGAACAGGATGGCAATTCGCTCTTCAGCGGCGCAGGCGTCGATGAAGTCAACGGAGATTTCGTGGATCGTGTCGTTCTTATCGATCACGCCCGTTCGGACGTCGTTGAAAAAGTCCAGAATCGGAATGGCTGCGTGAAAGTCGTCCTGCCAGATCAGATGATTCACGTGGTCCCTGAGAAAACCGCAGATCTTCCGATAGGCGGGTGTGGCCAGCGTTTCCAGCTTGATCCAGTCCAATAGTTTGCCGGCGATTCCCCGCAGGACGGTTTGTTTTTCTTTGTCCGGGATGTTTTCAATGATTTCGATCAGGGCGCGCGCCGCCTGGTCCCTCACCTTGGCGTCTTGGGCAAACATGTTCGCCAGGAAGCGGTTCATAATCGTTTCGAGGGTTGCCCGTTCTTGTTGGGCGGCCAGGGTTTCCACGGACCGGATCAGGGAGGACAGGACCGCTTCATCCAGAACGCCTTTTGCGCTGTCGCCGAGCAGCCGTTCGATGTTTTCCTGAATCTGCGGCAGGCTTTCCGCCCCCAGGGCTTCTTCCCGTCCGGGTGCGGCCCCTTCCGTCGGAATTTCGGTCTCGGTTGCAGAGGCGACCGGACGGAATTTACCGATCAGATGCCCCATCAGCGCGCCGCTTGCGGGTTTTTCGCCTTGTTGAAGCAGAATTTCCGCGGCCAGGTCGGATCCGGTGCCGCCGACGAACCGGTCGATTCCGTCGCGGATCTTTTGCTGCGTATCCGGATCCAGCCGGTCTGAAACCTGATCTATCCGCTTCAGCATGCCGGTCAGCGTTTCCGCGACCCGTGCATCGGGAAGAACGCCTTTCTGCGCGGCCAGCGCAGAAAGGCTGTCCTCAAAGGACTTCAAGAGCCAATCCGGGTTGTCCGCGAGCTCCAGAAGCTTCTGGCGGTCATCCTGCAATTCCGGATGCGATTCGCCGAGATACTGCATAATCTGGTCGTCGGTGAGATCCAGGCTCGCAATAATCTTTTGGTTCTTCCCTTTGGCAACGAATATTTTTTCATCCAGACGGACATGCGATAAGTGATTTTTTTCGATGATTTCCTGCAGGCCGCCCTCGTCCAGGATTTTTTCCGGGTCTTTCGCAAGGTGAGCCAGCAGGGTAAGTAATTCCCGCTTTTCCAGCCCCCTGTGCAGGGAAAGGCTTTTGATGTTGAATTTCAGAAGAATTTCCAGGGTAGAGGCGACATAGGATTTTTCATGATCTTTTTGCGTCAGGGGTTCGTCGCCGACGAGCAGGGTCTTTTCGGATTCGGACAGGACGAATGAAGGATGAATCTTGAAATAATTCAGAAAAACCTGGTAAAGGTTTTCCACTCCGTTCATGACGAGGGCGCTGCTCAACGGATAGAAACGAACATTCTTGACCACCGTATTCATGGCGACCAGAACATCCATGCTGAGTTGTTTCATCCCGTCCATCAAGATGGTCTTCTCCCGCTCTTCATTATTCGATGACCGCCGGACAGCAGCCGTCTGTTCATATATGATTAAATTTTCAATAGAAATTACATATAAAAAACACGATGAAGTGTCAAGCCCATGATGCGTCGGGGAGAATTTTTTTGCCGGCGGAACAACAAATCCCTCCGCGCCGCCGCAGAATTTTCACTTCCCCGCCTCTTTATCCGCAATGCCCGCGCGGACTTTGTTCGTTAACGCTCCACTTCGAACATTTTTTTCTCCGCCCCGCACACCGGGCACGTCCAGGAATCGGGGACGTCTTCGAAGCGGGTGCCCGGGCCGATGCCGTTTTCGGGATCACCCTGCGCCGGATCGTACACGTAGCCGCAGATGCTGCATACGTAGCGGGCCGCGGCCGGAGTTTTGGATTTGGCGGGAGCCGCATCCGCATCATAGGTCGGTGCGGATTTGGGGGATTTGCCTCCCTTGACGTTCTGATAGTAGGCATACGTCATCGGTGTGCCTTCTCCCACCAGGTCCGCTTCGACCACTTTGGCAAAGAAAATCGTATGGGTTCCGCCGTCCAGTTCGCCCTCCACTTCGGCTTCAACGAATCCCAGGGTATAGTCCAAAACAATCGGCACTCCGGTGGCGCCGATTTTGCTTTTCACGCCGTTCAGCTTATCGACGTCGCGGCCGCTTTTAAAGCCGAAAAGTCCGATGAAAGTCATCGGCGCTGCCTCCGACAGAATGGAAACGACGAATTTTCCGCTTTCCCGGATGAGGGAGTGAGTATAGTTTTCCTTATTGATGCAGATGGCCAGGGTGGCGGGCCTGGAGGTGACCTGGACAATGGAGTTCGCGATCTGGCCGTTGAATTTGCCGTCCCTGCCGGACGTGACAATGTAAACGCCGTAGCTGATTTGGTGAAGGGCTGCTCTGTTCATGTTTTTTTCCTCTTTTCGGGATAAATTGATGATTTAACCTTATAGCCGAAATTTCCTTTTCATTCCATGAAATTTATGCGGTTAAAAAAATATTGCAAATCTTTCCCGATTACAGATATGATGCCTTCGTTTTACAAATAAGTTGTCCGGTTGAGACGGGTTTGAGCATTCTCAAAAAAACGGCCCTTTATTTTGCCCGCAAAGAATATTGCAGGTCGGCGATCGAGGAAAGAGCCGATCTGTCGGCCATCAGAGAAAAACCGACCCCCAAAATCATGGTCGGACTGGGCATGATCGCGTTCAGTTACGTCATCGGCTTGCCGGCGGTCATGGCCATGGGCATCATCGCCGTCTGGCTGAAGGAACCGCTGGTGGTGGTCGTCGGCGGGCCGTTGATTTATGCGGTCTCCACGGTGGTGTTCATCATCGGGATCAAAATGGCGGGGGATAAATATTTCCGGGTGTTTTCCCGCTGGCTCGTCCGGGTGGTGCTGGAAAAGATCCTGGGAAAGGATCTTCAGACGCTTTCCGGGACGGGTTCGGACGACTCCTGCCCGTGAGGTTGAAGAACGCGGGGTGCAGGACTCCGGCAAAGGGTCCACGGTCCGCGGTTTTCGGCCGAATCGGAGCGCCGGGTGAACGAAACCGGCCCTTTTGGAAAGATCGGGCGAGTGGTTCCAAAAAAGATTTTATGAATGGATTGAGAGGTGAAGCATGAGTAAGGTCGAAGAAACCATCAGTGAACTGAAGGAAAAAATCATTGCAACGCTGGGGTTGCTGGACGTAACCCCCGAGGACATAAAGGATGATGATCCGCTGGTCGGCGGAGAGACGGGCATTGATTCCATCGATGTGCTGGAGCTGGTGATGATGATTGAAAAGGATTACGGCGTCAAAATTGACAGCAAGGAACTGGGGGCCAGGGTATTTGCTTCGGTCCGCACACTGGCGACCTTCATTCTCCGGGCCAGGGGCTCCAGGGTCTGATTCCTGCCGGGGCCGGAAACGGTCCTGATCTCCCAACGATCCGAAGCAGAATGGTTCCATGAAGAAAGTATTGCTGATTTCCGCCAACAGGATGAAAAAGCCCTATCCGGTTTATCCGCTGGGGCTTGACTATGTGGCGGGCGCACTGCATCCCCGCTATCAAACGAAGATTCTGGATATGAATCACTGTCCGTCGCTGAGGTTGCTGGGGGACCGGGTCCGGGAGTACGAACCGGACTACATCGGATTTTCCATACGCAATATCGATAACACGGACCTGATGAACCCCCGCGGCTTCCTTTCCGACTACCAGGAAATGATCGGCGTTGTCCGGAGTCATTCGAAGGCGCCGCTCATTCTGGGCGGGAGCGGCTACACGGTTTTTCCCATCGAATTCTTTCGCGCGCTCGGAGCGGACTACGGCATCGCCGGAGAAGGGGAGCGGCTGTCCCTTTTGCTTGATGCGCTGGAGCAAAAGGAGGATGCTGCGTCGATGCCGGGCGTGATCACTCCCGAAACCCTGTCCGTTCGTTATCTCCCCTGGAAGGGAGAGCTGAAGCGCGTCTTTGATCCCGATGCCGAATACGCAAAATTTTATATATCGTATGGCGGCATGATGAATTTACAGACGAAGAGGGGATGTCCGTTCCGTTGCAGCTACTGCACCTACCCTCACATTGAAGGGGGAAAAATGCGGCTCTTGGACCCATGGGAGGTCGCGGACCAGGCCCTTCGGCTGCAGGAAGCCGGCGCCCGGTACATCTTTGTGACCGATTCCGCGTTCAACGCCAGTTTCGAGCACAGCCTTCAGGTTGCCCGGGCTTTCAAGAATCGGGGCGTCCACATTCCCTGGGGAGGATTTTTTGCTCCCACCGCTCCCCCGGAAGGTTATTTTCGCGAACTGGCCGAGGCCGGCCTCACGCATGTGGAATTCGGCACGGAGTCGCTGTGCGACACGATGCTGTCGAATCTCAGGAAGCCTTTTGCCGCCGCCGATGTCTTTGAGGCCCACCGGCAGGCGCAGGCGGCCGGCCTCCACATCGCCCACTATTTTTTGCTGGGCGGCCCCGGTGAAAACCGGGAGACCCTGCGGGAGACCCTGGAGGGCATCGATCGGCTGAACCGGGCGGTATTTTTCTTTTTCTGCGGGATTCGCATTTACCCGCACACGGTGCTGTACGAGACGGCCGTGCGCGAGGGACAAATTCAGGCCTCGCAGAATCTGTTGGCTCCGGTTTTTTACCGCTCGCCTTATCTGTCCGGTCCTGAGATCATCCGGACCGTTGAAGCCCATGCCGCCGGAAGGATCAACTGGCTGATCGGGGCCGGGGAGGGCAAGGCGACACGCATCCTGCCCAGGCTCTACGAGCGGGGGCATACGGGGCCGCTGTGGGAATATCTCATCGCATGACATCGGTTGGGTTTTTTTGCGGGGGGGGGGTGGTTGACCTCGCGCCAACCGACGCGGTGATCCGGTGGTCAGGCGATTCAAACCGTTACGCGCGGATGGCCAACGGTGTGTCCGGAGGGATTTCTCATGGAAGACGGGAAAAAGCGGTTAAGCCCCGCCCTGATTGCGGGGGGTGCGTTTTTGATTGCAGCGCTTGCGGTTTTTTTGGTCAATCCCCTGCTTTCGGCTTCCGTGTTGTCTGTGTTTGTGGGAGGGTGCGTAGCGTCCTGTTTTTTCCCTCAAACGAATTTTCTGGGACCGGTCATCAGCCGGGGACGCACGGGGCAAAAGCTCGTAGCTCTCACTTTTGACGACGGTCCTTCCGAATCTACGACGCAAAAGATTCTGGATTTGCTCGACCGCCACGACGCGAAAGCCACTTTCTTCGTGTCCGGCGTCAATGCCGCGCGCTTTCCTCATCTGATCAGCGAAATCATTCGGCGCGGTCACAGCGTCGGCAATCATTCCATGAACCATGATCCTTTTCTGATGCTGAGGGGAAGCGGCACGCTTCGCCGGGAAATCGCCCAAGCCGGGGAGGTTCTGGGACGGATGGGCATCGATGCTCTGGCGTTCCGCCCGCCGGTCGGCATCGTCAATCCGAAGCTTTTTCCCGTTCTCGAAACCCTGGGATTGCTTTGCGTCACCTTCAGCTGCCGGGCGCGGGACGCGGGCAATTGGCGCATTCGGGATCTTTCGGGCAGAATCCTGCGAAAGGTCAAAGGAGATGATATTATTCTTCTGCATGACCGGCCGCCGCGGGGCGCCGAAGACCCGGCCGTTTTTTGGGACGAACTGGAGAAAACGCTCTCGGGCATCAGGGCCGGCGGGTTGCGGATCGTGCCGCTTTCCGATCTGGTGGGCAGAGACATCCTGCGGCTGAAATCCGCCGGGGATTCCGTTTTTTCCTGAAGTCCCTTCCATGTGCGTCCGCCGAAAATATTTTTGATTGAAAAAATAATAAATGGTATAGCAACTCATTCCGCGGGCATCGGCGAAGCGGCTGAAAGAGGTGTAAGTAGTTGACCGATCGATGGAAATTGCTCAAAGAGGTCCATTGGACTGCAGCGGACGGCATCGAAGCCGGAGCCGATGTGCCGGAAAATTCCGTATGGTTCAAGGGTCATTTTCCTGGAGAACCGATCCTGCCGGGAATCGCCCTCTTGAGCGCCGTTTATGAGGCGGTTTTGAAGGATGCGTCCCGTCGCGGAGAACCTCTCCGAATCTCCGCTTTGAAGCGGGTGCGGTTCACCGGTCCGGTCCTGCCGGGGGAGAAACTGTCCCTAGTGCTGGCCCGTGAAGTCCAGAACGGTGAAATCCTGTTTCACTTCAAAGTGGCGGTTCGGGAAAAAACGGTTTGCAGCGGACTGATGACGGTGGCAAAAGTATAGGCGAAAAGGAGGCGGAGATGCCCGCAGACAATGTAATGAAAGCCATTCATCGGCGCGTGGCCGAAATTATTATAGATGAGTTGAAACTGGAAGACTTGACGCCGGACACCTTCAATCCGGACATGGATCTGGTGGATGAACTGGGCATCGACAGCATGGATCTGGCGACGATCGCGCTTGTCTTGCAGGATGAATACAAAATCGTCATCGACGAAGACGACTATCCCCGATTGAAAACCATACGGTTGATTTGTGACTATATTGAGGAAAAGATAGCCACCCGGCATTGAAGGCAGGAAATCCCTATGCCCATGACCGCGAATCCTCCGACATCCGTTCGGTCCGACCGGCCGAAATTTAGAGACCTGCTGGCGCGTCCGGACGTAAAGGCGCGATGGGAAAAGGTGAGGAAATATTTTTTTCTCCGGGAATCCACCTACGACATGACCAACCGCTGCAATATCCGGTGCGAGGGATGCTACTATTACGAGGGGGACAAGCCCTTTGCCGCGGAAAATCTCTCCGCCCAGGACTGGCGCGACCTGATGCAGGCCGAAAAGGCGCGCGGCATCACCTATGTGGTGCTGGCGGGAGCGGAACCGTCCCTGGTTCCCCAACTGCTTGAAGTCTGTCATTCCGAAATACCGCTGGGGAGCATCGCCACCAACGGATTTAAAAAGATACCGGAGCCGGTCGGCTACAAGATTCATATTTCCGTCTGGGGAAACGACGAGACGAGTTTCAAAACGCGCGGCGCCAGAAACCTTCTCAAAAGGCAGATTGAGAATTACCGGGGCGATCCCCGTGCGGTCTTCGTATATACCTTCACGCGCGACAACATCGGCGAGGCCCAGGACGTGGCGGCCGATCTGGTCGCCGCCGGATGCAAAATGACATTTAATGTTTTTTCCTCACCGGTCGGCTACGCGGGACCCCTCCGCCATGACGCGGATTCGCTTTTGAAAACCCGGGAGATGATGATGGCCCTTTTAAACCGTTATCCCCGGCAGGTTCTTTTTTCCGCCTATAACGCCGTCGCGCACACGAGCGATCGGGGGCTGCACGATCTTTACCGCTGTTCATACCCCCGCTGCAATCCGTCGCAGGATATCGGTCTGGGCCGTTCCTTCCGTCAGTACCGGACGGATTTGAACTGGGACCGGTCGGTGGCCTGCTGCGTGCCGGATACGGACTGCAGCGACTGCCGCCATTACGCCGCCGGTTCCGCCGTGGTGACGGCGAGGCTTTACCGCCATGTCGGCGACCTGGAGACCTTTCAATCCTGGCTGGATTACGTCGACACCTACCTGGCGGTCTGGGTCATGGGATATGAAAAAGGGGAAAATCTCTGTTCGAAAATGATCCGTCCGCCGGCGGCAGGCCTGGCCGGCGCCTCCTTGCCGCCGGAAGGCGTATAAAGAAAGAAGGAAGATGAAAACGGTAAGCACCCTCTTGGATTCCGAATGGCGCGAACGCTACCGGAGGATCTCCAGCCTCAACATCCGCAGCTCGATTTACGATCTCACCTGCCGCTGCAATCTGCGCTGCAAGGGGTGTTTCTTCTTTTCCTCGGGCGAGCACCGCGTTCAGGAGGAAACGGATCTCCGCAAGTGGGAGGCCTTTATCGACCGGGAAAAGACCCGCGGCGTAAATCTGGCGATTCTCATCGGCGGCGAGCCGACGCTGTGCATGGACCGCCTGGAAGCTTTCTACCGGCGTCTTCCGACGTACTGCGCGACCAACGGACTCATCAAGGTTCCCCGAGACCGTTTTCCCGATATGATGGTGGGCATTTCCCTGTGGGGCAGCGGAGAAGATGAAAAAATTCTGCGGGGCAGGGACACGTTTGCCGTCTCCAGCAAGAACTACGAGGGCGATCCCTCAGCCTATTACCTGTATACCTTGACGCCCAGGCAGGTGGGAAAAACCGAACCGGTCATCCGGCGCATCCGCGATGTCGGCCTGAAAGTTCACCTGCAGCTGCTCTCCAACGACGAAAGCGTGGACGGATTTTCCTGGCGGCCCGAGGAACTCAGCGATCTGCGGTTCGAACTGGACGAAATGCTGGACCACTATCCGCGGACCGTCGTCTCCTGCCGTTATTATCATGAGATCATCACCACCGGCCGGATGCTGGGGCGTCGCTTCGGCTGGCGGGAGTGCCCGTCCGTGACCGAATCCCTGGACCATCGGCAGCCGCCGGTGCGCCGGCTGATCCATTTTTACCGCTGGGCGGCGGACCTGCAGACCGTCCACCGCTGCTGCACGTCCGCCACGCGCGACTGCTCCCTCTGCAAGGACGGAGCGGCGCACATGAGCTGGGTCATGGTCAACAAGCGCGACCACATGAACACGACGAAGGATCTGCAGAACTGGATCGAAGTCTATGAGATGTTCGCCAGGCTCTATAAGTTTATTCCGTGGTAAGGAATCACAGGGAACGGGCTGAAACCATTTCCTGCTGAATGAAGAAAGCTTCGCCGCCCGTGACATCGGACGGTTTTCCATCCCGCCTGATTTTTTCCGAATCCGGCTGTGTGTTTTCAGGACGTTTTTGCGGCATGACTCCGCAGCCATTTTTCCGCCCCGATCACGACATAGACGGCAACGGCGACCGCGATGATGATCAGCCGGTCCCGGCCGGAAATCGGCTCGCTCTGGAAGACGCGGTTCATGGCCGGAGCGTAGGTGAAAAGCAGCTGCAGGCCTATCATTGCGGCACTGCCCGCCAAAACCCAGGGATTGGAAAGAACGCCGATCCGGAACATCGATTTGGTCAACGACCGGCAGTTGAACAGGTAGGTCAGTTCGATCATGATGAAAAGATTCACCGCCACGGTGCGGGCCTGGGCCAGAGAATAGCCCTGCTGTTGCTGCCAGACAAAGATGCCGTTGGTCGGCAGCGTCCAGGGGATGAACTTGACCAGGTTGTCGAAAATCCGGCGGCCTTCTTCCACCGCGCGTGTA
>DAOTJI010000074.1:0-13157 GCA_035448625.1 Smithellaceae bacterium
CCGTTGGTATCGAAGGTGCCGCCGCCCGCCTGGAGGGTGATTGTCCGGCTGGAATCAAAGGACGCCAGATATTTCAGCGCCCCGCCGTTGAAAGACCAGTTGCCCGCCTGACCGAAGCTGGCGTCCTGGTATGCCGCGATGACGCCGCCGTTGAACTGCGTACCGCCTTTATAGGTCGTAGCGGCATTGGGCAGCGTGAGGGTTCCGGCACCGGTCTTGATCAAGGGACGACTGAAGGAGGCGCCTCCTCCCGCGGGTGTTCCATCGGTCAGGACAGAAGCAACCGGAAAACTGTCGTTGTCGGCCTTGCCGAAGGTCAGGGTTTCGGCTTGGGGGAACTGGGTCGTCAGGTCGAACAGGGCGAAGACGCCCCTGCCCAGCGTGGCGACCATCAGCACATCGTCGAGGTCGCTGTAATGAAGGGACATGACCGGGGCATTGGGCAGAAGCTTGCCCAGGGCTGTCCAGGTCGTGCCGTTGTAAGTTGCCGGGTCCACGGTGTAGTAAAGGGGGTTCACATCCGTATCGGTTGTCGAGCTGTGCGCCCCTCCGGCCAGCAGTGCGTTCACGCCGTTGGATGAAACATATTCCAGCGCACGCCGGTAAATGAAACGGCCCGGCAGCGTGCTGCCGATGTCGTCGAAATCATAGAGGGTCGCGTCGCTGTTCCTGGTTCCCCGCAGAATGCGGAAAGCGTCGGCCGCATAGAGGTTTTTGCTTCCCGTCTTGCCGTCAAAGACCACCGTCTGGATGTTGTAGGTGCGCTTTCCACCGGCCTGCTCAACATTCGTCAGACGGACGGCAGCCGTCGCCTCGGCGTCATCGCTGTACCAGATCTGTCCGAAATACTTCTGAGATTCCATGTACGCTGCCGACTGGTCGCCGTACATCGCGTCGCCCAAACCGGCAGCAATCGCCCTGGGACGGTCCGCGGTGCCGTAAGCAACCGTTCCAAACCCCACATTGGAGAATCCCGTGTCCGTGATCTGTTTCGGCGTGACCAGTTGGGTCATGGGGATTTCATACCATTGCTTCGGATCACTCACCTCCACGGACACATCATCCTGACCGACAAAGAGGCCCAAACCGCCGATGGCGAGCCGGGTCTGGTCGGTACGGTTCAGGGTGAGGGTCGGGAAAAAGGGAACCAGGGACTTGTTGTCGCCGAGGTAGGTCTTGACGCCCCCCACGTTGATATAGGGGCCAAGTAAGGTCTTGCTGGCGATAATCGGGTTTCCCTTTGAATCCATGCGGAAACGCAGAAATCCTCCCAGATACTGGGTGCTGGCGTAAATGACCGCTGTTCCCGACGACGCGAAGGTTTTGTAATTAATGGCATTGGTTCCCCCGTCTCCGCCGTTGATCGATCCCCAGGTTCCGCCGGCAGTGATCTGATAGGCGCTGCCGTTGTCCTGCATGCCGATGACGGCGCGGTTGGCCAGGGGGTTCCAGGAAGCGGAGTCCACTTCGGATACGGCGATGTTCCCGTTCATGGACGTCCAGTCGCCTTTTCCCTGGGGGTTGCTGCGGGCGTAGATCCCGCCGTCGTCCGTCTGGATGAGGCGTCCGGTGGAATCGATGAAGATGCTGCGACTGTCGGCATGCGGGGAAGAGTTGGACAGCGTGCCTGAATGGGTCAGTGGCTCCCAGGTTGTCTGACCGGTCTTCGGATCATACACTCCGCGGAAGATGCGGCCGCTGTATTGTTTGGCCCCGATGGAATTGGCATTCGTTCCGTTGAAATCGCCGGGTTGACGGTCACCGGACACATAAACAATATTGGGATTTGATGGATCGATGTAAAGGGCGGCATTATTGTATTGACCTCCGGGGAAGAGACCCTGCTGATTCAGTTTGTTTACCGGATCGTAATCCTGGGTCACCGGCTGCGCCATGCTCGTCCAGGTGGCGCCGCCATCGATGGACCGATAAATCGTGGTGGCGGCTGCTTCTGTGCCGTTGACCACCATGGCCGCGATGACGTTGCCCGTTGTGGACAAAAGGATTCTCTCGGTGGCAGCTCCCGCCGTGGGAATCGTGGACAGGCGTTTCCAAGTAGCGCCGCTGTCGTCGCTCTTGTAAACACCGGCGGAGGCATCGCTGTTCCGAACGGCGGCGTAAACAGAACGATTGGATGTTCCGTTGTAACCCGGGTCGTACTTCAAGTCGTCCACGATTCCCGCCGCCAGGCCGCTGGCGGTCTTCACCATCGCGAAATCCGCGCCGCCGTTCGTGGTTCGGTAGAGTCCTGTTTCTCTGTAGAACCCCTTCTCGTCTTTGCCGGGGTTCTTGATGCCCACCAGGATGTTGTTCCCGTCGGCCAGCATACGGGTGACATCACGGCCCACCAGGACGTTATTTGTATCGGGTGATGTCCAGGTGGTTCCCCCATCGGTGGAAAGCTTGATGGAATTGAGCGGCCCGCCGCTGCTGGCGTAGTTGCTCTGTTTGCCGAAACCGATATAAAGATTTGACGGCTTGGAGCGGTCGAAGGTCATGTCGCCGATCGACAGGGATGAAAGGCGGTCCGTCAATGGCGTCCAGGAGGCGCCGCCGTTGACGCTTTTCCAGACGCCGCCATTGGCGGTTCCCACGTACAGGACGCCGGCGCGAGCCGGATCTTCCAGGGTGATGTTCATAGCGCCCACGCAGGCGTTGCCGTCCTTGGTCATCCCTTCGACGTTCATCCAGTTGTTTAACACGCTCATCCGGCTGGGTGCCGGTCCCAGGCTGACCCAGGAAACAGGTTCCTGGGCCGGCACAGCCGCGCAAAGCATAATCCACAGCAGAAAGGCAAGCAAACCTTCAAGGGCCGTCCGACCTCGCAACAGGTTCATCGGGGATCTCTCCTGCGTTATATTATGATTTGGCCTCCTCAAGCAAAGCGGCAATCCGCAGATCCTTGTTCTTCCACAGATTCTGCACCCACTGCTGAAACATCGCCTGGAAGTCCTTGTCGGACTCGTAGTCCATGTGCAAAAACGCCTTGGGAATTTCCGTGGAGGAAATCCGAACGATGACCCTGCGCACTTTGCCGCACAAAAATCCCCAGAAAGTGGGGATGCCCTCCGGATAAACAATCGTAATGTCCAGCAGAGAATGAAATTTATCCCCCAGCACGGAGAGCGCCAGCGCAATGCCGCCCGCTTTGGGCTTCAGCAGATAGCGGTAAGGTCTTTTCTGATGTTCGTGCTTTTGCGCGGTGAACCGGGTTCCTTCCAGAAAGTTCATCACGCTGGTCGGAATGAGCGAAAATTTTTCACACGCTTTTTTGGTGGTCTCGAAGTCCTTTCCTTTTTGTCCCGGGTGCTTTTTCAGATATTCCGCGCTGTGGCGGCGCAAAAAGGGGAAATCCAGCGCCCACCAGGCCAGACCCATAAAGGGCACCCAGATCAACTCGCGTTTCAGGAAAAATTTCATGAGCGGGATTCGCCTATTCAGCATTTTTTGCAGGACAAAAATATCCGACCAGGATTGATGATTGCTGACCACCAGATACCAGCCCCGGTAATTCAAGTGATCGAGCCCCTGCACGTCCCAGACGGTCTTCTGGGTCAACCGCATCCATGCAACGTTTCCGGAGATCCAGTTTTCCGCGATCCACAGGAGAATTTTATCGAACCGTTCGGTCAGCGGTCGGAAAGGCAATAAGAATTTCAGAAAAGAAAACAAAAACAGAATGAATACCCAAAACAGGATATTCAAAGACAACAAAAGCATAGCGATGGCTCCTACCAGCCATTTCGGCAGAAAATTCAACATGGATAACTCCCTTCCTTTTGCAATAATTGAATTTTAACACAGATACATGGGTTGGTCAAAGCCTATCTGGATATGGCAATATTTTCAGCGGTGTTGTATGCATGGACCCGTATGCGGCCCAAAGAGCGACAAAAGCCTGCTCCATGGCGGGTGTATATTCTTTGCTGTGCGGACGGAACCTATTATACCGGTGCGACGAATTCCATCGAAAGACGCCTCGGGGAGCACAACCGCGGAACGGCCTCCCGCTACACCCGGTCCCGCAGGCCCGTGACGCTGATGGCGTCGAGCGGCGTCATGAGCAGGAGCGAAGCCCTTTGTTTGGAGAGGGAGATCAAAAGACTGCCGAGGGCGAAAAAAGCAGCCGGACTCGCGACGAAAGGGTATTCAATCGTTCGGAAATATGCTAAACGAAAAACCGCTTTGACCAAGAGGAAAAAGGAGAGCGAGGCGTGAAAAAGAAAGTCATCATCCTGGTGTTCGCGCTGCTTTTTATCGGCGCGGGGTTTTTGGTGTATAACGGGCAGCACCGCCGGACGTCCGGAGAGTTGTTTTATTCCGGCATCATTGAAACCACGCAGGCCAAGCTCTCCTTTCAGGTGCCGGGCAGGATTTGGCGGGTGTACGTTCAGGAAGGTCAGCGCGTAACCAAAGACCAGGTGATCGCGGAACTGGACCGGGCGGAGTATGAATCGCGCAAGGAACAGGCCCTGGCCGGCCTCGACCGCGCGCAAAAAGTAAAGCAGCAGCTGGAAACCGCTCTCGAAATCAGCAAAAAAACGCTTCCGGCCGAAGTCGCCCGCGCCGAAGCCGCCGTGAAGAGCGCCAGGGTCTCCCTGGCGGACGCCGAAAAAAATTACCGGCGGTATGAGGAATTGTTCAGTAAAAGTGTCGTGACCGAAAAGGAATACGAAACGCTGAAACTTCATTATGACGTCGCCCGCGCGCGGCTTGCGGAAAGCGAATCCGTGCTGGCCCTGGCCCGCGGCAACCTTTCGCGCATTGACGCGGCCCGAGACGACGTTGCCACCGCCGCCGCGCAGGTGGACGTTGCCCGGGCGGCTCTGTCCCAGGCGGCCATCCAGCTCGAGTACACGCGGCTGCGCTCGCCGCTGGACGGCATGGTCACCAGCCGGAATATCGAGCCGGGCGAAACGGTCAACATCGGGCGCGAAGTGATTACGGTGGCGGATCTGGACCGCGTGGATTTGAAAATATTTGTCGATGAAACGACGATCGGCCGGGTTCGGCCGGGACAGGAGGCGGATGTCGTGATCGACACGTTTCCGGGCAAGACGTATTCGGGAACCGTGTCGTTTGTTTCGCCGGAAGGCGAATTCACCCCCAAAATCATCCAGACGCAGAAGGAAAGAGTCAAACTGGTCTATCTGGTGAAAGTATCCATTCCCAACCCCAACCATGAACTCAAGGCAGGGATGCCGGCGGACGCCCGCCTGCATCCGTAACCGGAGGATCGCGATGGCCGATCTGCCCTTGAACCGTCCGCCGGTGCTGGAGGTAAGCAATCTTTCCCTCGACTTTCAGCAGGTCCGGGCTGTGTGGAATGTATCCTTTTGCGCTCAAAAGCAGAGCATCTTCGGACTGGTCGGCTCCGACGGCGCCGGCAAATCCAGTGTCCTGCGCATGATCGCCGGCATGATCCCGCCTTCCTCCGGCACCGTTTTTCTCAACGGGCTCGACGCGGCCGCCAGGCGACGCGAACTCAAGCATTTCATCGGCTACATGCCCCAGCGCTTCGGTCTGTACCCGGATCTGACCGTCGAAGAAAACATCAATTTTTTCATGGACGTGTTCGGCATCCCGCGCGCCGAAAGAAAAAAGCGCAGGGAAAAGTACCTGGGCTTTTCCAATCTGCTGCCGTTTGCGGACCGGCTGGCCGGCAATCTTTCGGGCGGAATGAAGCAGAAGCTGGGCCTGGCCTGCGTGCTCGTCCATGAACCGGGTCTGCTGATTCTGGATGAGCCCACCAACGGCGTGGACCCGGTTTCCCGCCGCGAGTTCTGGGACATTCTGCAAAGCATGAAAGAGGCGGGGATGACGCTTCTGATTTCCACCGCCTATCTGGACGAAGGAGAAAAGTGCGACCGGCTGGCTCTGATGCATGCGGGCGTTCTTCTGGAACAGAATGCTCCCGACGTCCTGCGGGGAGACCACCCATCGCTGGAAGAAGCCATCATCGCGCGTCTTCAGGAAGCGGACGAGGAGATTGTCCATGACACCTTTGCCGTCTGACGCCATCGCGGTTTCCGGTCTGGAAAAACGATTCGGCGATTTTGTCGCCGTCGATCGCATCACCTTCCACGTAAAAAAAGGCGAAATCTTCGGGTTTCTCGGCGCGAACGGCTCCGGCAAATCCACGACCATCCGCATGCTGTGCGGCATTATCTCCCCCTCCGCAGGCGAGGGAAGCGTGGCCGGTTTTGACCTGTTGCGCGAGCCGGAAAGCGTCAAGCAGTCCATCGGCTATATGTCCCAGAAATTTTCCCTGTATGAAGACCTGACGCCCTACGAAAACGTTCGGTTTTATCTGGGCGTGTACAGCGTTCCCCGAGAAGAGTGGCCCGAGCGCATGGATTGGATCCTGAATCTCACGCGCCTCAAGGACGTTCGCGATCGCCTGACGCGCGAACTGCCGCCGGGGTGGCGCCAACGGCTGGCGCTGGGATGCGCGCTTCTGCACCGGCCGCAGATTTTGTTTCTCGACGAGCCGACGTCGGGCGTCGATTTGATCACCCGCGGGCATTTCTGGAATTTCATCCGGCAGCTTGCCGCCCGGGGCGTTACGGTTTTTGTCACCACCCATTACATGGATGAAGCTCGCTTCTGCGAGCGGATCGTGATGCTCAACGCCGGCCGCATTGTGGCGGAAGGCTCGCCTGCGGAAATCATCAAGGCGGCCTGTCCGGATCAGGCGGACGCAGATTTGAACGATGCATTTATCCGGCTGATGAAGAGGACACCGGCGTGAATCCCTCCCGACTGCAAGCCATGGTCCGCAAGGAATTTTACCATCTGATCCGGGATTATCGCAGCCTGTACCTGGCCTTTGCCATTCCGCTTTTGCTGATCGTCCTGTTCGGCTACGCGCTGAGCTTGGACGTGGAGCACATCAAAACCGTGGTCGTGGATTATGACCACAGCGACCTGAGCCGTGATTTCATCAGCCGGCTCAACGCGTCGCGCTACTTCAACATCGTTGCCCGCCCCGGCTCCACGCGGCAGGTCCACCGGTATCTCGACCGAGATCAGGCGTCCGTGGCGATTGTTGTTCCGCCGGACTTTGCCCGGGATATCCGCGCCGACCGGGAAGCGCAGATGCAGATCATCGTCGACGGCAGCGATCCGGTATTTGCCGGCGCCGTCCGGGGGTATCTGACGGCGCTCACCGAGGGGTACAATGCAAAACTTCTACTCTCCTTTCTCAACCGCCAGGGGCAAAAGACGCTCAAGCCGCCGGTGGAGGGGCGCATCCGCATCTGGTTCAATGAGGACCTGGAGAGCCGAAACTTTATTCTGCCGGGCATTATCGCCATTATTATCATGATCGCCGGCGCCATGCTGACGTCGCTGGTGATCGCCCGCGAATATGAAAGCGGGACGATGGAGACGATCAAGTCTCTGCCGGTCACCGCCGGTGAATTTCTGCTGGGCAAGGCGGTTCCCTATTTTTTCATCGGATTGGCCGATGTATTCATCGCCATGCTGCTGGGACAGGTTCTGTTCGGCGTGGTGATGAAGGGGAGTTTCGGGCTGATGGTCCTGGGTACGTCCCTGTATCTGGTGTGCGCGCTGCTGCTGGGGCTTTTGATTTCGTCCGCGACCCAGTCGCAGCTGGTGGCCAACCAGGCCGCGGTGATGCTGACCTATCTGCCGTCTTTGCTTTTGTCCAATTTTGTTTTCCCGATCGTCAATATGCCGGTCGTGCTGCAGTGGGCGACGTATCTGGTCCCGGCCAGATATTACATCGATATTCTGGTGGGCGTCTATCTCCGGGACACCGGGCTTGCCTATCTGGGGACGGACATGGCCGTGCTGGGCGTTCTGTGTCTTTTGCTGGCGGCGCTCAATTACCTCCTCTTGAAAAAGGAGGGCTTATGAACCCCGTCAGAATCCGGGAGCTGGTGCGCAAGGAGTTCATCCAGCTGCTGCGCGACCGGCGCTACCGGATGATTCTTTTTATCGCGCCGATCCTCCAGATGCTGGTTTTCGGCTATGTGGTCAACTACGACATCAAAAACATCCGCGTCGCGATGGTGGATCATTCCCGCACGGAGGAGAGCCGGAAGCTCGCGGACGCCTTTGAGGGCAGCCGGATTTTTTCCATCACCCACCGACTGCCGGACGAAAGGGCGCTGGAGGATCTGCTGCTTGCCGGCCGCGTGGACATGGGGATCAAAGTGGCGCCGGATTTCGCGGCTCTGATCCGAAAAGGACAGACCGCTTTCGTGCAGATCATCGCCGACGGTTCAATGAGCAACATGGCGGCCCTGCGCATGGCCTACACCTCGACCGTCCTGGAACGGTTCAACAGCCAAACGCTCCGGGAGCTCTATCCGCAGACGCTGCGCTACGGACGGATTGACGCGCGCATCCGCACCTGGTACAACCCCAACATCGAAAGCCGGTATTTCTTTGTGCCCGGCATTGTGGCGTTTGTGATCATGCTGATTTCCCTGCTGTTGACATCGATCGCCATCATCCGGGAAAAGGAAGCCGGCACCATGGAGCAGCTTATCGTGACGCCTCTGAAATCCTATGAGCTCATTTGCGGGAAGACCATCCCCTATATCATCATTTCACTGGTCCAGCTGGCGGCGGTCATTATGGCCGCGGTTTTCTGGTTTGAGATCCCCCTGGCCGGAAGCATTCCGCTCCTGTTTTTTGCCGCCTGCCTGTTTCTCCTTTCCACGCTGGGCATCGGTTTGTTCATCTCGACCATTTCCGCGACGCAGCAGCAGGCCATGATGACGACCTTCTTTTTCATCCTCCCTTTCTTCATGCTCAGCGGCTTTGTTTTTCCGATCGACAACATGCCCGCCGTCGTCCAGTGGCTGACGTATCTGAATCCGCTCCGGTATTTCCTGGTGATTCTGAGGGGCGTATTTCTCAAGGGGGTCGGAATGGACATTCTCTGGCCTCAGTATGTTTTTCTGGCGATTCTGGGCGGCGCGGTGTTTGCCGGAGCGATTGCCCGCTTTAAAAAACGACTGGATTAGTGTATGGAACAGGTGAAGGGTGAGAGGCAATGGTCGATAGGTAGGGCTGAAGACTGAAGGTTGCAAGGCATATGCTGAAGGTTATTGACGATGAAAAGTTGATTGCCAGATACGCACGGCAGTTTACCGGACGCTTCCGGCCGCTCATCGATGAAAAGATTCGGGTGAAGTTGGGGCATCAGGGGGCGAATTTCGAAGCCAGAGTCGCCTGGTCGAAAAAGCTGAATCTCTGGGTTTACGCTCAAACAATCCGGGGCGTCCGCTACTGGAACGCATTCGGCAGGGGAAGGCCTTCGGCGTCGGGTTGCCTGACGATCACGGCGGAAATCAATTTCCCCTGGTCGGGTATCGACCGCAAGACCGGCGCGGCTTTTGCGGCCGATCCCCAAAAGAACGTCTATGTCGTGCACCGGGGGAAGATCGGCGGCAAAAAAGGCGTCGGCAAAACCCTGTTTGAGGAAAACTACCGGGGGGTCTGGTCCTGGATGGAAGACGGCGATTCCCTTTCGCAGGTCGCGGTGATCGGCTGGATGGGAAGCAGTCGTTTTGCCCTGCAAGTCGGTCAGTTTGTCGGGAAGATTGAAAAGCTGAAATCAGCGGCGTCTTTTTCTTCTCAAACCTCGCTCAATTTTTCGGAAGTATCTTTTCATGAGGAATGGGTCGGAAATCCGCCTTCCACGTCCCCGGATGCGGAAGTCCATGCCTGCGATCATGATCTGATCGTCAGCCATCTGGCGTCGGTTCTTTCCCGCTGGAAGTTGAAGGTCGGCAATGACGCGGATATGGAACTGTTCCTGGTGCATCCCGCTTCCGCCCGCGTCTCTCATCTTTTCGCCGTTTGCGCCGACGGCCGCGAGAAAAATATTCTGGCCACGGCCGCAAAATTACTGCTGCAAAAATCCGAACGCGACAATCATCCCATGGCGATCCTGGTCCTGCCGGAGGCGGAAGCGGCGAAGTATCAGCAGCCCCTGCGGCGGATGTCCCTCGACGTCCTCGGGTATCGTGTGGAAGGCGAAAAAATCCTCTTTCCTGATTTGAGCGGCATCTCATTGGACCGGAATGAATAGGAGGCAAGCGGCGGATGGATGAAATGCTTGACATGGGCCGGCAGGTTCTTGCCGCGCAGCCCTTCAGCGTTTTGATCGGAGCGGAACTGACCGGTTTTGCCGTGGGCAGCGCCGAAATCAAAGTTCCCATCCGGCCGCAGCTCAAACAACAGCACGGATTTCTGCACGGCGGCGTGGTCAGCTACGCGGCGGACAATGCGCTGACCTATGTGGGCGGCAGTGTTTTGGGCCCCGCCGTCGTGACGTTGGAATTCAAAATTAATTACGTGCGGCCGGCGCTGGGCGACGCCATTGTGGCGCGGGCGAAGGCGGTTTACGTCGGGAGAAATCAGGCGGTCTGCCGCTGCGATGTTTTTGTCGTTGACGGCGGCGAAGAAAGCCTGTGCGCGATCGCCCAGGGAACCATCAACAAATTGGGAAAGTCCAAATAGCCTGAGTCGGATCACAACCCCGATATCAAGAACGGCCGCCCGGCTATTCCAGTTTCATGAGAGGTTACCTGCCGCTTTCCCCTTCTTGTATCGGATATAGACCTCCTTTATGATCCATAAAATCTAAAAAATAATTGCTTGTAATGGCCGGGGATATTTGATTAATAAAACCGTGCTGCAGGCCTGTTGATCCGAATCATGCCGCGAAGAGCGGTTCGGCAAACCAAAACGCGAAAGAGATCAAGGAGAAGCTATGGGCGAAAACATCAGTGATTATTTACAAAACATTGTTGACCTGAGGCGACACATGTGGATGGCCGGCGTCGAAGTGGAGCTGAGAAGGCTGATCTGGCAGATTGCCGTCGTCGGCAAATACATTTCCGCCAAAATTCATGAATCCAACCGTAAACTGGCCGGTTTTAAAAACATTTACGGAGAAGAGCAGCTCGCGCTGGACCGCGTGAGCGACGACATTCTGAAAAGCAAGTTGCATCATTCCGGCTTCGTGAGCCACTACGCGTCCGAAGAGCTGGACGACATCGTTGCCATCGGCAACGGCAAGGAAAAATATATCGTCACCGCGGATCCGCTGGATGGATCGTCTCTCGTGGACACCAATCTGGCGATCGGCACGATCATCGGCATCCATCAGAACTCCATTTTCGACTGCGGAAGGAATTCCATGGTGGCCGCGCTGTACATTACCTACGGACCGCTGATCACGATGATTTATTCGGCCGGAAAGGGCGCGCATGAGTTCGTGCTGGACCGGGAAGGGGAATATGTCCTCTCGGAGGAGAATATCCGACTGAAGGAAAAAGGGTCGATTTTTTCACCCGGCGGCCTGCGCAAGGACTGGACGGACGCGCATCTGAAGTTCATCGACAAGCTGGAGAGCGACGGCTACAAGCTTCGTTACAGCGGCGGCTTTGTGCCGGACATCAACCAGGTGATCATCAAGCGAGGCGGTCTGTTTACGTATCCCGCCCTGAAGAAATCCCCGCAGGGGAAGCTGCGGCTGCTGTTCGAACTGCAGCCGATGGCCTTCATCGTGGAGCAGGCCGGCGGCAGGGCCACCGACGGGAAGAACGACATTCTTTCCCTGAAGGTCACCTCGGTGAATCAACGCGCGCCGATTTATATCGGCTCCGCGGCGGAAGTGACGATGGCGGGGGAATTTCTTTCGCAATCTTAGAAGTAAAGGAGCAGCCATGATTTACGAAAACAAAGATCAGTTGAAAAAGGGATGCGAAGCCGTTCTTTCCTGTGAAGGCGGAGACGTCCGCATTTTGGATGAGGGAAGGTTTCAGGGCAAATTGATTGATGATTTGATCCATACCGTGGTGTTCAGCCCCGATCAGGGCACAAGGGAGGCCGCCAGCTTTCTGATTCGCCGGGGAGCGGCCGCGCTGGGGATTCTGTCGTCGTCGATTCAGGCCCTCTATGATGCCATGGGAAGAAAAGAAATCGGCGGCTTTACGGTTCCGGCCATCAACATCCGCGGCATCAGCTACGACGTGGCGCAGGCGGTTTTTCGCGCCGCGATGGCGGGAAATGTCGGGCCGGTCCTTTTTGAAATCGCCCGGTCGGAAATCGACTACACAAAGCAAAGGCCTTTTGAATATACCTGCGCCGTCACGGCGGCCGCCGTGAAGACCGGCTGGCGCGGGCCGATCTTTCTCCAGGGCGACCACTTCCAGGTGAACGCCAAAAAGTTCGCCGCGGATCCGGAAAAGGAAACCCAGGCGGTTAAGAACCTGATCTGGGAAGCCATCGAAGGCGGATTTTACAATATCGACATCGACACCTCCACGCTGGTGGACCTGTCGCAGCCCACGATCAAGGATCAGCAGCGGACCAATTTCTCGCTGGCGGCGGAGCTGACCACCATGATCCGCGACCTGGAGCCTGCGGGCGTCACGATTTCCGTGGGCGGGGAGATCGGCGAAGTGGGCGGCAAAAACAGCACGGTGGAAGAGCTGCAGGTTTACATGGACGGGTATCTTGAGGAGCTCAAAAAACGCGGCGACGGCTTCAAGGGCATCAGCAAGATCAGCGTCCAGACCGGCACGACGCACGGCGGCGTTCCGCTGGCCGACGGCACCGTCGCGAAAGTCAAAATCGACTTCGATGTCCTGGAGAAGTTGTCGGAAGTCGCCCGCGCGGCCTACGGCCTTTCCGGAGCGGTCCAGCACGGGGCCTCCACGCTGCCCGACGAAGCGTTCGACCGATTCCCCGCCACCGGCACGGCGGAGATCCATCTGGCCACGGGTTTTCAGAACATGATTTTTGACAGCAAAAAGTTTCCGGCGGACCTGAGGGCGAAGATTTACGATCACCTGAAGGCCAATATGAAAGGCGAATGGAAGGAAAAGGACACGGAAGAGCAATTCATTTACAAAACCCGCAAAAAGGGCTTCGGACCGTTCAAGCTGGAATTGTGGCACCTGCCGGCGGATATTCGCGGGGCCATCTGCGCCGAACTGGAGCGTCAGTTCGCGTTTTTGTTCGATAAACTCAAGGTCAACGGTACGCGGGACATTCTGGACCGGTATATCCAGCCGGTCGATGTGCCGTTGAAAATGCCCGCCTGCCTGAAATGCTAGTGTAGTGCGTCATAAATAGCTTGACATATGGGTTTGGATATGTAATATGAT
>DAOTJI010000075.1:0-13152 GCA_035448625.1 Smithellaceae bacterium
ACCCTGGACATCCACCGCGTCAGGATGGCGCTCTCCCCCTGAGCTACTTGCCTATCTTCAACTTTAGCGCATGGTGACCTAGCAGCAAAACGCTTTCGTGTCAAGAAAATATCTTACTTTTTCGCCTGTTCGGGTGCGGATTTATTCAGTATCCGTATCCCCCGCAAAATATAAACGACGCCGGAGCCAAAGGTGAACAAAGCCGTAGCCCAGAAAAGTATGGCAACCCAGAAGTCTCCGAAATTCTGGGGGAGCGCCTTGTTCAGCAGCGCGAAAAAAATAGTGGCCACCTGGAAAGCGGTGGTTATCTTGCCGATAATCGCCGGTTTTATCTCGTAAGCAATCGACATCAGTGAGAATATGGCGATGCCCAGCAAGATAATGAAGTCCCGGCTGATGACCACCACCGCCAGCCAGGCCGGAATGAGGCCGATGATGGCCAGCATGACAAAACTGGTGACGAGCAGAAGTTTATCGGCAATGGGGTCCAGGTATGAGCCCAGAACCGTCTGGCATTGCAAAAGCCTCGCCAGCGTTCCGTCCAGAGCGTCCGTCAAACCGGCGATGATGAACGTGATCAATGCCCGGTCATATTCCGCCTGCATCAGAAAGATGACGAATACCGGCACCAGAATGATCCGCAAAAGTGATAGAAAATTGGGGATATTCATCTACACGTTCCGTGGCGGATGTTATTGACCGTATTGTTTGTCTCTCTCTTTGTTCCACTTCACCCAGTCGTCCATATCCTCCGCTTCCGTAAAATCCCTGGGCTTCTGGGCCCGGCCATCCGCCGTGATCTGAATCTGCTGCATGGACCGGACGATATACACCCATTGCTCCATGGAGACGGGCTTCGGTCCTTCTATCACCGTCGGCCCGGCAACCGGTTTGGGAGGCCCCAGGGCAACCGGCTGCTGGGACTGCGTTCGGGAAACGCCCGCAACGTTGACTTCACCGTCGTAAACCTTGACCACGGCAGACTGGTCTGTTTCGACATCCATACGGTAAACGGTGCCGCGAACGCCGGCTACGGCATTCTGGCAGGAGATTTCAAACCGGTCGCCTCCGCCCACCAAGGACTTGCGCACGTTTGACCAGATTTTCCCGAGCGTGACGGAAATACCGACCGAACGGCTCCCTCGGGCGCCGATGTCGGCCTGAATCAGTTTGAATTTTGTCTTCTGGGCAAAACGGACGACACTCCTGTCGGGTAAAACCATCTCCACCAGACCGTCCGGGCCCGTAGCGATTTCACACCCGGGCAGGATGAAATCATAGGTTTTGAGGTAGGCCGCCTCTGTCTGTCCCGGGCAGACCATGGAGACCTTTCCCTGCAAAGAGGTGATCTGCGCCCGTCCTTTTGTCATTTTGACGGCAACCGGCTGCTGGGCCTGCGCGGCGGCGCCGAGCAACAGCAACGAAAGCAGGGCCACGATGATTTTCGTCCTTTTCTTCATTCTTTTCTCCTTTTTCAAAACCGGATCCTGTTTTTTATTCCAATGCGGCGGCGGATTATCCGCTCAATTTAGGTCCGTAAGGCAGGGATTCCATCACCTTGCCCACCACCTCTTCCATCACCGCTTCCAGATCTCCCAGAGCCTTCAGATCCAGCGTTTTGCTTCTGAGATCAAAGCTTCTGCCGGTTGCTTTGCCCTGGGCGTTCCACAGGATCTCGCCGGTCGACGTGCTTAGCAATTCGCAACGGACCGACACGGTGACCGGCGTGTAAAATAATTTTTTGGACATTTTGCTCTCCACCAGGCTGCAGTACATGGCGGCGTCCGCTCCGAGCATTTCCCGCACGACCCCGGGAGAAATTTCAGTTTTTCCGGTTCCGTTCGCATTCGCCAGAGAAGCCAGCCGGCTGTCGATGAGCTCGATGTCCACCTGGGGGTAGCCTTTGAAACGGAGTTCCTCGGATAATTTGTGCCGGAGTATTTTCGACACTCTGGCGTCCCCGGTTGGATTCTCCACCGGCAACAGGGCAACACGGCCCACCGCCTTTGCAGCGGCTTCGTTTTTCAGCACATCGGTGCCGCGCGACGAACAGGCGCAAAGGCATGCGGCAAGCACAGCGATCAGAGCAAAACAAATCGGGCGGATTTTCATGGCACCTCTCATTTTTCAATCCGGCTGCAATGCATTTGCCGCCGACGCCGGAAAAGCTGGCGGCGCTGCAAAACTTCGCTTCCCCGGGCTGAAGGCTCTTCCCTGACGCAAGGAAATCCCTTTCATTTTCATACGGGATTAGCATAGTGACGACAACTCTTCAAGCAATATGTAAACCGCGGCGGCCAAGGCATGAGGACCGTCATGTTTAGCAAATCCGGATCGCCGCATCGTATATTTTCTTTCGGGGCATTCGGGTCTGACTTGCCAGCTGGGCTATGGCATCCCGCAGGGAGATGCCTTGCTCCGAACGGATTTTGAGAAGCCGCTCTTTGATCTCCTCCTCCGAAAGAATTTCAGCCTCGCGGGCGGCGCCTTGAATCATCACCGTAAATTCCCCCTTGAACCCCGAGGCGGGCCATCGGGATAACAAATCGGAAATCTTACCCTCTCTGATTTCTTCAAACACTTTGGTCAGCTCCCGCGCCGCCACGACCTGCCGGTCGCCCAGAATGTCGAGGGCATCCTCCAGCGTTTCGCGAATTCTGGCCGGGGACTCATAAAAAACAATGGAGCATTCTTCCCGGCGGACGGATTCCAGAAAGCGGCGGCGCCGGTTGGACCGCGAAGGCAGAAAGCCGCAGAACAAAAAGGGCTCGGCGTGAAAGCCGCAAACCGAAAGAGCGGCGGGCAGGGCGCAGGCGCCCGGAACGGGAACCACCCGGATGCCGTGATCGCGGACCGCGCGAACGAGATGCTGACCGGGATCGGATACGCAGGGCGTTCCGGCGTCCGAGACGTAGGCGACGCTTTTTCCGTTTCGGAGCTTGGATAAAATCTCACCGCTTCGCTCCTTCTCGTTGTGCTCGTGCAGACTGATGAGCGGCGTTTTGATCCCGTGCGCGGAAAGCAGAATTTTGGAGCGGCGCGTGTCCTCCGCGGCAATCCAATCCACTTCCCGGAGCACGCGAAGCGCCCGAAGGGTAATGTCCTCCAGATTGCCGATCGGCGTGGCCACCATATACAGAATCCCCTGCGCTTCTTTGTCCATTGAGCCGTCCTTCAGGCCTTTTTTGTGTTGACATCCTTGGCCTTCGGCTTTATTAGCAGAGACGAAAATAAAATACTACCGGGAAGAACAACAAACCAGACATGAAAAGAATCCTGATTACCGGCGGAGCGGGTTTTTTGGGCTCCCATCTGTGCGAGCGGCTTCTGACCGAGGGCCATGACGTGATCTGCCTGGACAATTTTTTTACCGGCAGCAAAAACAACATCGCGCACCTGCTGGGGCAGGCACATTTCGAGCTGATCCGGCACGACATCATCAACCCCATCTATCTGGAGGTCGACGAAATCTACAATCTCGCCTGCCCGGCTTCGCCCGTTCATTACCAGTACAACCCCATCAAGACCATCAAAACGAACGTCATGGGGGCCATCAACGTTCTGGGCATCGCCAAACGGACCCGGGCGAAAATTCTCCAGGCGTCCACTTCGGAAGTCTACGGCGATCCGGATGTCCACCCGCAGCCGGAAGCCTACTGGGGCCGCGTCAATCCCATCGGCATCCGCAGCTGCTACGACGAGGGAAAGAGGGCCGCGGAATGTCTGATGATGGACTACCGGCGGCAAAACGCCGTCCGTACGAAAATCGCCCGCATCTTCAACACCTACGGACCGCGGATGGCCGTCAACGACGGACGCGTCGTCAGCAACTTCATCCTTCAGGCCCTGCAGAACCGGGACATCACCGTCTACGGCGACGGAAGCCACACGCGCTCCTTCTGCTATTCAAGCGATCTGATCGACGGACTGATCCGGCTGATGAACGCTCCGGACGATTTCTACGGTCCGGTGAACCTCGGCAACCCCGGGGAATTCACCATCCTGGAACTGGCACGCCGGGTGATCGATCTGACGGGCAGCCGATCGAAGATCGTTTTTGAGCCGCTGCCGTCCGATGACCCTTCGCAGCGCAAACCCGATATCACGCTGGCGCGGGAAAAACTGGACTGGGAGCCCTCCGTTTCACTCGAGCAGGGCCTTACCGCCACCATCTCGTATTTCAGGGAGATTCTGAAAACTTCATAACGGCAAAAGGAAAATGACGACATGAAATTCAAAAAGAAAATTCTCGGCATCGGCGCCGGCTACGTCGGTGGCCCGTCGATGGTAATGATCGCCTCCAAATGTCCGGACTACCGGGTGACCGTCGTTGACGTCAACCCCGAACGCATTGCGGCCTGGAACTCGGATCGGCTTCCCGTCTACGAGCCGGGCCTGGACGCCATCGTTAAAAAAACACGCGGCCGGAATCTTTTCTTCTCCACGGATGTCGAGGCGCAAATTCAGGATAACGACATCATTTTCGTTTGCGTCAACACGCCCACCAAAACCTTCGGCGCGGGCGCCGGCATGGCCGCCGACCTGCAGTACTGGGAAAAAACCGCCCGGCAGATTCTCGAAAACGCGAAATCCCCGAAGATCGTGATTGAAAAAAGCACGCTGCCGATCAAGACGGCGCAGGCCATGGAGCGGATTCTGTCGTCGGGAAACAAAAAAATAACCTTTGACGTCCTTTCCAACCCGGAATTCATGGCGGAAGGGACCGCCGTCAGCGATTTGGAAAACCCCGACCGGGTTCTGATCGGCTCGCGCGAAACCAAAAGCGGATTGGCCGCCCGAGCCCAGCTTGTGGAAATCTACACCCGGTGGCTGCCGCGCGAAAAGATCATCACCTCAAATATCTGGAGCGCCGAACTTTCCAAGCTGGTGGCCAACGCCTTTCTTGCACAGCGGGTATCCTCCATCAACTCCATCTCGGCGCTTTGCGAAAAGGCTGACGCAGACGTCTCCGAGGTCGCTCACGCCGTGGGCACGGACAGCCGCATCGGCTCCAAATTCCTCAAAGCGGGCATCGGCTTCGGCGGCTCCTGCTTCAAGAAAGACATCCTGAACCTGGTTTACCTGTGCCGTTTTTACGGGCTTCCGGAAGTGGCCTCCTACTGGGAAAGCGTTGTCAGGATCAACGAGTATCAGCAGGACCGTTTCATCGCCAACATTCTGCAGTCCATGTTCAACACGCTGGCCGGAAAAAAAATCTGCGTTCTTGGATTTGCCTTCAAGGCCGACACCGGAGACACGCGGGAAAGCCCGGCCATTTCCATCACCCGGAAACTGCTGGCGGAGCGGGCCGAAGTGGTCATTACCGATCCCCAAGCGCTCGCCAACGCCGCCGTCGATCTGGCGCAGGAAAAGGGAAACATCCGCTATGTCGAAGACCCCTACGAGGCAGCGCGGGGCTGCCACGCGCTGGCCGTCATGACGGACTGGGAAGAATACCGGAAGCTGGATTACCGGAAGATCTACAAATCGATGGTCAAACCCGCCTTCCTGTTCGACGGCCGCAACATCGTCGATCGCCGGAAGTGCTTTGAAATCGGTTTCAACGTGTTTTCCATCGGGAAACCGGCACTCACCCGCTATTAGCATCCGCCGCCCGCGGCACAGCCGGCGGTCTATTCCAGGGGAATGAAGTCGAAAGCGTTGCGGATCAGGCGGATGTCGTTTCCGGACGGAAGCAACCGAATGGCCACCACATCGAAGCGGACCGCTGCGTCCGCAATATTCTTATCCCGCAGATACCACAGCGCCAGCCGGGACATTTTTTTCTGCTTGGCAACGCCGACCGCCTGTTCGGGATATCCCATCGCGCCGGATTTTCGCGTCTTGACCTCCACAAACACCAGATCGTCTTTCTCCCGGGCGACGAGGTCGATCTCCCCGATGGGACACCGGTAGTTGCATTCGACAATCCGGTAGCCCGAGCGAAGCAGATAATCGGCGGCCATCGCCTCTCCGGCTTTGCCGGTGATGATTTTTCGCCTGTCCTGCGAATCCTTCATTCGGACCAGTCCAGTGCGGTCTGCGGGAGATTCCGATTTTTGAGATGAAAGGACCGGCGATGAATCTTACACATGCCGATTTCCTGAAGAACCCGGCGGTGCCCGGCCGTGCCGTATCCTTTATTTTGAAGAAAGTTGTACTGCGGAAACTGTCGGTGATACATTTCCATGATCCGGTCCCGGGAAACCTTGGCGATGATGGACGCGGCGGCAATGGACACGCTGAGGGAATCCCCTTTGACGATGGTTTTTTGCGGCGCGTCGAAGTCGATCGGATTGAGACCGTCGATCAGGAGATAATCCGGCTTCACACGAAGATCCGTCACCGCTTCGCGCATCGCCTGAAGCGACGCCCGAAGAATATTGATCCGGTCGATGACGTCCGCTTCCACCACTCCGATCCCTACGGCGATGGCCTCGGCGATGATGACCCGGTAGAGTTCTTCCCTTTTGGCGGCGGTCAGTTTCTTGGAATCGTTGATGGCGGGATGGGAATATTCGGGCGGAAAGATCACGGCCGCGGCCACCACGGGGCCGGCCAGAGGCCCCCGGCCCGCTTCGTCAACGCCCGCGATGGTTTTGTAGCCTTCCACTTGTGCAAGCTTTTCGAATACATTCATCGAAAAACACGAAACGGTTTACTGGCCGGTGGCTTCTTTGATTCTTGCTTTCTTCCCCCTGAGGCTTCTCAGGTAATACAGGCGAGAGCGGCGCACGATGCCGCGCGACACCACTTCGATCCGGTCAATGACCGGTGAATGAATGGGAAAGGTTCTCTCCACACCGACGCCGTAGGACACTTTTCGAACGGTGAAGTTCGCCCGGCTGTTGCCGCGGCGCCTGCGGATGACCACGCCCTCAAAAGCCTGAATTCTCTGCTTCTGCCCTTCGATGATCCGCACATATACCTTGACGGTGTCGCCCGTCTTGAAGGCGGGAATATCGACTCTCATCTGTTCTTTTTCAATCATTTCCAATACATTCATGTTATCGTTCCTCCTGCGGCGTTTCAAAAGCCAATCGCTAACCCTGTAAAGGTTGGTTTCATTACCCCAAACCCGTCTGAAAATCAAGACTTTATATCCGGCCCTGTTTAATTTTTTCCAAAAGTTCCCTGTCTTCTTCGCCCAGCTCCGTTTTTTCGAGCAGTTCCGGCCTTCTTTGCCAGGTCCGGCGAAGCGCCTCGATTCGCTGCCATCTCTCGATCTGGGCGTGGTTGCCGGAGACCAGCACTTCGGGAACGCGCCACCCTGAATACTCGGCCGGACGCGTATACTGCGGGTACTCCAGAAGACCCTGCGAAAAAGACTCCCTCGACGCGGAGGCTTCGTTTCCCAGCACGCCGGGAATCAGTCTGGAGACGGCATCGATGACCACCAGCGCGGAAAGCTCTCCGCCCGTCAGAATATAGTCGCCCAGCGAAATCTCCCGGTCCGCCAGGTTTTCCCGAATCCGCTCGTCAAATCCTTCGTACCGCCCGCAAATCAGAATGATCTGCGCCTGCCGGGCAAGCTCGGCCGCCAGGCTCTGGTGAAAGATTTCACCCTGAGGCGTCATCAGGACCGTAAGCGAAGGCCCTCCGGATTTCTTCACCGCCGCAAGCGCCCGCGCCACCGGTTCGACTTTCATCACCATCCCGCAGCCGCCGCCGTAAGGCGCGTCGTCGGTCATGCGGTGCTTGTCTTCCGCCCAGTCCCGAATGTTGTGCAGACCGACTTCGATGAGCCCCTTTTCCCGCGCCTTTTTCAAAAGGCTGAACTCCAGCGGCGAGTGCAGCATCTCCGGGAAAATGGTCAAAACATCAAATCGGATCACGGCAGAAGGCCTTCCAGCGGTTGGATGATCATTTTTCTTCCGGCGAGATCCACCTGCCGGACCACTTCGGCCGTCGCGGGAATCAGGACTTCCCCGGCGTCCCCCCGGCAGACGTAGACGTCGTTGCTGCCCGTGGGGAAGATGGCCTCGATCCTTCCCAGACGGCGGCCTTCCGTCGTGTGGACGTCCAGGCCGATGATGTCGTGCCAGTAGTACTCGTCCGCATCCGGCGCCGCGAGCCTGTCGCGCGGAAGGAGCAGCCTCGATCCGACCAGCTTCCGCGCCGCATCCACGCCGGACACATTCTCGATTTCCAGAAACAGAAATTTACCGGAAGAGGTTAGTTTTTTTATTTCATGGCGGCGTCTTCGGCCGGACGCGTCTTCCAGGTAAACCTGCGTCAGTCCGTCCAGAAGATCCGTTGACTCCAAAAAAGACAAAGCTTTCAAACATCCGTGGAGACCGCGTGTCTTGACGATCTCCCCGAAAACAAAGAAATCCATTTTACTCGATGATTTCCAGCACCGCGCGCTTGTGGACCTTGGCGGAAGTGGCGCTCAAAATGGTGCGGATGGCTTTGGCCGTCCTTCCCTGTTTGCCGATCACTTTCCCCAGATCCTCTTTGGCCACGCGCAGTTCGATGACGGAGGTCTGCTCTCCGATGACTTCCGTGACTTCCACTTGATCAGGATTATCAACCAAAGCTTGAGAAATGTACTTTATCAGGTCTTTCATCGTCAGCCCCTCCACTGGTATTGGTTAATGCGTCTGAAAAATCATTTCAACTTTCACACGGCTTATTCCGTTCCATGACGTGAGGTTCTAATCCTGTATTTTGTATGCGTGATCGGCTGCGGTCCGCCTATTTGACGGCGGCAACGATTCCTTTTGTCTTCAGTAAATGTGATACGGTCAGCGTCGGTTTTGCGCCTTTGGACAACCAGTCGCGAACGCGGTCTTCTTTGAGAGTGATTTCCGCCGGGTTTTTCTTGGGGTCATAATTCCCCAATATTTCAAGGAATCTTCCGTCGCGGGGATATTCTTTATCCGCGGCGACGATACGATAAAACGGTTTGCCTTTCGCACCCATGCGGGTCAATCGAATTTTCACGGCCATGTAGTTTTACTCCAAACCTCCTTCAAAAAAAATTGTTCGGTTTTTTATCACAAATATTTTGATTTTAAAAGGGGAAATTCCTCATCAACGCTTTCACGCCGCCTTTGGAATTTATTTTTTTCATCATCTTTCGAAGTTCGATGTAATTTTTCAGCATCCGGTTGACGTCCTGAACGGTCGTTCCGCTTCCCAGGGCGATCCGTTTGCGCCTGCGGCCGTCGATGATCAGATAATTGTTCCGTTCTTTCTTCGTCATGGAATCGATCATCGCCGCGATTTTCACCAGCTCCCGATCGTCCGGTTCCAGGTTTTTGAGCGCCTTGATTTTACCCATGCCCGGGATCATCCCGATCATGTCCTTCAGAGGGCCCATTTTTTTGATCTGCCGGAGCTGATTGCGGAAATCCTCCAGGGTAAAATCGCTCTTGCGCAGGCTCTCCTGCATCTGCCGGGCGGTCTTTTCATCGATGGTGGCCTGCGCCTTTTCCACCAGCGACAGAATGTCGCCCATGCCGAGAATCCGGCCGGCCATCCTTTCCGGATGAAACACTTCCAGTGCGTCGATTTTTTCACCGATGCCGACGAATTTGATGGGTTTGCCGACCACGGATCTCAGCGACAGGGCCGCACCGCCACGGGCGTCGCCGTCCATTTTCGTCATGATGACGCCGTCAATGCCGATGAGTTCGTTGAACTTGGCCCCGACATTGACCGCGTCCTGGCCGGTCATCGCATCGGCCACATAGAGAATTTCGGCCGGGTTGACTTTTTCCTTGATCCGGCGAAGCTCTTCCATCAGCAGCTCGTCGATGTGCAACCGGCCCGCGGTGTCGATCAGAACAACTTCGTACCCTTCCCTTCGAGCCTGCTCGATCGCCTCCACGCAGATTTTTACAGGATCATTTTGCGAACCGGCTTCAAAAACGCCCGCTTTGACCTGCCGTCCGAGAACGGCCAGCTGTTGCATGGCGGCGGGGCGATAAACGTCGGCGGACACCAGGTAAACCCTTTTGTCCGCGGAAAGGAGCCTTGCCAGTTTGGCGGCCGTGGTTGTTTTTCCGCACCCCTGAAGGCCGACAAGCATAATCGGCGCGGGAATCCGCGAGCCGAACTTGATGGCGGTGCTGGTGCCGCCCATCAGCTCGACCAGGCGGTCATGCACGATCTTGACCACCTGCTGTCCGGGCGTGATGCTCTCCAGCACCTCCTTGCCGACGGCGCGCCCGCGAACGTCTTCAATAAAATCCCTGACGACCTTGAAGTTCACGTCCGCTTCCAGAAGCGCCATCCGAATTTCCCGAAGCGCGGCATTGACGCTTTCCTCGTTGAGAACACCACGGCCCTTGAGCTTCTTAAAAATACCTTCCAGTTTTTCCGCAAGATTTTCAAACATATTTCAAACCTTCATGAACTTCCGCGCCCGGAATCTTACCCCGCCTTGGGCTGGGGCGGCTTTTTTTCTCAGGGATTCGCCGCTTTTCCGGTTGCGGCAGGGCGCACGATGCATTTCGTCTTGGCCCTCTTGGAGAGCTTATCGGCGGCGGCCTGCGCTTTGGCCTGGGTATCGAATCCTGTGGCGATCACGCGGTACCATGTTCCCTTCCCTTTCAACTCCACCTTTACAACTTTTGACGCATACCCCGCCCGGGTGACGATCTTGTGGATCTGATCGGCCTTTTCCCTTTCTTTCAAAGACGCCACGAACACCTGATAGGTTTCGGCGCCGGAATCCGCTTTGCCGCCTTTTAATGCAACTTCCGCGGAAGGCTTTTCCCCAATGGCCGTCTTCTGACCGGCCGATTCGGTCCTGACCGGCCCCGCCTTTTCCTTTTGAGGCGGCACCGGCGGGCTTACGCGGTTTTCTTTATCGGCGAAGGCCTCCACCTCGGCCGTTTTATCGGGATCCGGCCGGGGCTGAATCGGGACGGTCTTGGAGCCGGTCAGGGCCTGATGGAATGCCAGATCCACATTTCCCCGATCCGGCTTTGAGGACGAACCGGCAACGGCTTTCTGTTCGCCTGCGACTTTGGCCGGCCGCCAGAAGAGAGACAGGAACTTCTGCGGCAGAGAGGAAATTTTTTCGGGATAAGTGTCGATATTTTTTCCCACTCCGACGCCGAAAAGAAACGAAAGGAACAGCAGGACGACCATGCCGACGATCAGGACCGCCAATCCGGTCTGCCCCAGCCTGACTTCAAATTTCCTGGTATTCCCCGAACCCATGTCCGACCCCCTACATTTTCTCCGGCGCGGCCACGCCCAGAATCCTCAGCGCGTTGGCGAGCACCACGCGCACCGCCGCAACCAGCACCAGGCGAGCGGCCGAAAGAGCCGCGTCTTCCGTAACGACCTTGTGCTTGTTGTAGTAGCCGTGAAATACCGCGGCCAGTTCATTCAGATAGAAGGTGATGCGGTGAACCTCCAGCGTCCTTGCCGCCCCTTCCAGCATTTCGGGGTAGCGCGCCATCATTTTGATGAGCGTTCTTTCCTCCGGTTCGGCCAGCCGGGAGGGATCGATCGCGGTGAAACCGGGCAGGGTCATCCCCCGCTCCTCAGCCGTCCGAAGAATGCTGCAGATTCGGGCGTGGGCATACTGAACGTAGTAGACCGGATTTTCGTTGGACTGCTTCTTGGCGATTTCCAGGTCGAAATCCAGATGACTGTCGGAGCGGCGCATCAGGAAATTGTAGCGGGCCGCGTCCCTGCCCACTTCGTCGAGCACTTCGCGCATCGTGACGAACTCGCCGGAGCGCGTGGACATGGCCACCGGCTCGCCCGCGCGCAGCAGGTTGACCAGCTGCACCAGGATGATTTTCAGATCTTCCCTGGGCCGACCGATGGCCTGAATCGCGGCCTCGAGGCGGGGAATGTAGCCGTGGTGGTCGGCCCCCCAGATGTCGATGAGCAAATCGAACCCTCGGGAAAACTTATGGGCATGATAGGCAATGTCGGCCGCGAAATAGGTCGGCTCCCCGTTTTTCCGGATCACCACCCGGTCTTTGTCGTCGCCATAGTCGGTCGTTTTAAACCACAGCGTTTCCCCGTCGGAATAAATGAAGCCCTGCTTTTGCAGTTCGTCCAGCAGGCGTCCGACGCCGTTGTCCCGGTACAGCTCCTTCTCGCTGAAATAGCTGTCAAAGGTCACGCCAAAATCCTGCAAATCCTTTCGGATTCCGTCAAGGATCACGGAGCCTGCCGCTTCAGTGAAGCGGCGGATCGTTTCTTCCTCGTTTTCGTCCCGGAAACGGTTCCCCTCCTTCCCGAAAATATCACCGGCGATTTCTTTGATGTAGTCTCCGCGGTAGCCGTTTTCCGGAAATTCGACAACTTCTCCCGCAAGCTCCCGCAGGCGGTACAGCACGGACCTGCCCAGATTGTTCATCTGGTTTCCCGCGTCGTTGATGTAATATTCCCGGGAAACCTCATGGCCGGTCGCGGCAAGCAGATTGCAAAGGACGTCGCCCACCACCGCCCCGCGCGCATGCCCGATGTGCAGCGGCCCCGTCGGATTGGCGCTGACGAATTCCACCTGGACCTTCTTCCCGGAACCTGCCGGAAGGCAGCCGTACCGGTCCTTCTGCGCCAGCACATCCCGCAGGACTTCGCGCCACACATCGTTTTTGAGCACGAAATTCAAAAAACCGGGACCGGCGATTTGCGTCTTTTCAACGATGCCTTCCGGATCGTCGAGGTTTTCCTGAATCGCCTGGGCGATTTTTCGGGGGTTTTGTCCGGCCTGGGAGGCCAGAATCATGGCGACGTTGGAGGCATAGTCGCCGTGCTCCGGATTGGCCGGCACTTCGACTTCGATGCGCGAAAGATCCCCTTCCGGCAGCAGTCCCTTGCCGGCGCAGGCCCCGACGGAACGCGCGATCAGGGCAATCAGTTTCTTTTTCATGAAAATCTATGCAAACCTTTCCTGAAATAGCTGACGGCTTTTATCACTTGCCGCCCGTCCCTGCAAGATGAACTATTGGATTCCGGCTTTCGATCATTACCGTTTGAAAGGTGCAACGCCTGCATAACCGGCCGGCAGTGGAGTCCGGCGTAATTGCCAGTCGGAATTGATGCGGTTGTTCGCTCTTCACTTAATCGTATTTAAAGTATTTTTTGGATCTCATCCCGGAAAAGTTCGCAATCTCTCAGGATTTGAGCAAGGAGTCCACGCCCAATCGTCTCGCCGCTGTGCGCCGGTATGAC
>DAOTJI010000076.1:0-13100 GCA_035448625.1 Smithellaceae bacterium
TGCCGACACTCGGATTTTCAGTCCGATGCTCTACCGACTGAGCTACCGACCCGAATAACAGGCAAACCCTGTTTAAATGCCGAAAACGTCTATAAAACTTGATTCCCTTTGTCAAGGCATTTTTTGTCCGTCCACCCCCGCCATGCCCTGGGCCTGCGGCGCATCAGGCTTTTTTTCTTCCGGTTGAGAAACGCTGACGGGGATGCAGCCGAATCCGGCGGGGCTTTGCGGTCCGGATGAGGAATCGGGAATCGAAATCCCGGCTTCGCTTCCCTGCGGTTCGCGGATAATCACCACCGTCCCGGCGATCTTGTCGTGCCAGCCCTGCTTTCTCCGGTCAAAGGCAACCCAGAGGTATCCCAGGCAAAAAACCAGGCTGGAAACGAGGTAGCCGACCGATCTCAAAAACGCCGTGCCGAAAGAAATCGACTCGCCGGTGACGGAGACCACCTGCAGGCCAAGCAGCCTTTTCCCGGGTGTTCGCCCGGTCGAACCGTGAAAATAGGTAAAGTAAGCGATATTGACCGCAAACGTCAGAACCCAGATCCAGGCGGTCAGTGAAGCCAGCTTGGCCGGGTCCGTCATCCGGGCGACGATCGCGCTGCCGTCACCCGACATTGCGCCCGCAATGTAGGCCACGCCCGCCACAACCCCCAGAAAGATGATCACAACGCTGACGATGAATCCGTCGATCATGTATGCGATGAAACGCCGCCAGAAACCCGCGAATGCGTAGGTTGTCATTTCCCGCCTCCTTCCGCGACGGAGCTGAAGATGCCTTTCTCGTACTGGATGATCGACAGAATCGCCGCCGCCGCTGTTTCCACCTTTAAAATCTGCCGGCCGAGGCTCACGGAAACAAAGCCGCTTTCCCTGGCCCGATCCACTTCCTCCCGGGTAAGCCCTCCTTCGGGTCCGACCACAATAAAATAATGCGTCGCACCGGAAAACCGGTCATCGTGCAAAACGTCCCGGATCGTTTGCCGGTCTTCTTCCTCCCAGAAAATCAGTTTTCGGGCGCCGGAATCCGCACGGGCCAGCATGTCGGAAAAAGAAAAAACCGGCTCCACTACGGTAACGTATGAATTGCGCGTGCAGCGCGCCGCCTCCTGGACGATCTTTTGCCAGCGGGCAACTTTCGCCGACGATTTTTCCCCTTCGATCCTGCGGACGGAACGGGCCGCCGCCACGGGGATGATGACGTCCGTTCCCAGTTCCGCGGCCGTCTTGACGATCCCGTCCATTTTCCCCGCCTTGGGAATCCCCTGGGCCAGCGTCAGGCGGATTTTCCTTTCCGCCGGCGGAAGGGGCGCGCCCAGACGGACTGCGACGCCCGACGACGTGAAATTTTCGATCCGTGCTTCAAACTCATGGCCGTAGCCGTCAAACACCAGAACGGCGTCTCCCGGCTTCAAACGCAGAACCGTCTTCAGATACCGAAGCCGATCCGCACCGAGCACTGTGCGGGTCTTGTCTTGCAGCGTTTCGGGACTGTAGATTCTGGGCAACGTCAACGTCAGGCACTTTCCCGTAAAAAAGATTGGTTTGCCGCCCGGAGGCGATCAGGACGGTCCGCCGTTTTCCTTGCGAAGCACGCAGCAGACCCATTCCTTCTCGGTCAACCGGCGGTGCTGAACCAGCGGCGCAACGATGAAATGCTCCTCCATCGCGGCCACGTCGTTTTCAAGGATTCCCGAAATCACCAGGTACCCGCCGGGCAGGAGCAGCCGGACGATCTGCGGGCGCAGCTTCAGCAGCAGTTTGGCCGTCAGATTGGCGATGATCAGATTGCGCGGACGGCTGATGCGCGCCGCATCCTGGTTCAGGATTTGGACCCGGTCTTCCACCGCATTGATGACCGTATTCTGGGCCGCGATCTCCGTGGCCCTGGGATCATTGTCCACGCAGATCACATCCTGCGCGCCCATCTTGGCGGCGGTAATGCCCAGAATGCCGGTGCCGCATCCGGCATCGAGCACTTTCCATTCGCTGATCGAACGGTCCTTCAGAATAATATCCTCAATCGCTTCCATGCACATGCGCGTGGACGCGTGCTGCCCGGTCCCGAACGCCATGCCCGGATCGATCTCCACGACAATGTCGCGGCTGTCCGGCGCGTATCTTTCCCAGGTCGGCTTGACCACGATGTTTTTGCATACGCGGATCGGCTTGAAATACTTTTTCCACTGCTCTCCCCAGTCCGGGTCGGTGATGGTTTCGGAAGAAAGCGCCGGCGCGGCGGCCTCCGGAAAGATTTCTTCTAGACTTTTAAGATATTTTTGAACCGCCTTCATCCGCTTTTCCGCGCGTGCGTCCGCGGGAAAGAACGCATTGATGATTTCCAGTCCGGCGGACTCGGGAAAATCATCGGCGCCGGGCGGCATCAGCGATTCGGAATAAACGCCCTGCGCCCCCGTTTCTTCCAGAAAATTGCCGAGGGCGTCGATCTGTTCCGCGGGCGCTGAAATCTGAATCTTCAACCATTTTTCGGGTTCTTTCTGCGTCATGGCCCAGCCTTCCATGAGGTAGTGTGAAAAGCGGCTTTTATATAGCCTGTTCTTCCAAATATATCAAGCAGCCCGGTCATGGCGGCGGCGCGAAAATCCGGCTTGACAAAAACAGGCCGCGGGGCATAAGCTGACGCTGGTAATACCACCAGCCAGAAAGGCCACCAAGGAGTCGTTATGCTGGAGTCTCTTGTTGAACCCATCCGTACGGACAGCCTCAAAGAGATCTTTGTGCTCCGGTTTGAAGAGCTGATTCTTTCCGGAAAGATCAAAATCGGAGAAAAACTTCCGCCGGAACGGGAGCTCGCCCTGCAGCTCGGCGTAAGCCGTCCGGTCGTGCACGAAGGACTGGTCGAACTGGCATCGCGCGGGCTGGTCAGCCTCAGACCGCGCTTCGGGGCCACCGTCAACGATTACCGCAAGGAAGGCTCCATCGCCCTGATGGCTTCGCTGATCCAGTATCAGAAGGGAAAGCTGGAACCGGAACTCCTGGAGAGCCTGCTGCAGATCCGAATGATGCTGGAGCCGCCCTTTGCGAAACTCGCGGCCCGCAACCGGACCCCGGAGCACCTCCGGGAACTGCGCGCCGTTCTTGAAAAGGAAACGACCGCCGACCGCCGCTGCGTTCAGGCGCTGACGGATCTCGATTTCGAATTCCACCTGCTGATCGCCCTGGCTTCCGGCAACCGGGTTTATCCGCTTCTTCTGAATTCGTTCCGGTCGGTTTATACGAATCTTTCCGGCCAGTTTTTCCGAAACACGAAGGTAACCGACGCCGTCCTTGGTTATCACGGAAAGATGGTCAACGCCGTGGAGTCCGGCAACGAAACAAAGGCAGCCTCGGTGATGAAGGCCATCCTGAATCACGGGGAGAAGCATCTTCGGGAAACGATCCGGCAGGAAAACCTGCCCCGGCAACCTTTTAACGGGAGGTGACCATGAAAACCGCAGCGGCAACCGAAGTTCATTTGAAAGAGCCCAAATCATTGTCCGGCCGCATTCAATGGCTGCGCGATTATTATTTCCGGGGAACCGAGCGGCCCTGGAACAACGAATTCACGTGCTGGACGACCGGAACCCCGTGGGACGTGATTTACAACGAACTGACGTTTTACATTGTGCCGGAAACCTACACGCTCATCAACACGCTGGGCGCCTCCTATCTTCAGGCCGCGCGGCCCGTGGCGCTGCACCCGGATTTCTGGACATGGACGCTCGTGGAGCGGCGGGCCTGGTTTGTGAAGGAAACCATCGTGAACTACGTGCCGCAGGAAATCCTGCCGGGGGATTTGCTCGCCGGCGCCAGGTTCAACATTCAAACGTCCATGTGCTTCACTAAAGAGGAAAGCAGGGCCTGGCAGAAGCTGGTCAAGGGAAAAAACGGCGCAAGGGCAAAGATGAAATGGTTCCATGACCACGGATACGGAAACGCCGGCGCCACCAGCGGCCACCTGATCCCCGGACACGAACGGCTTCTGAAGATGGGCTGGAAGGGAATCCACGCGGAATTGCTGTCGCAGTACAACGCGCAGGGCAACGGCGAGCGGGCCGGATCAAAGGGCGCCCAGCTCCGCGCCATGATGACCGCGTCCACCATGGCCCGCGATCTGGCCGCGAAATACCGGGTTGTGTGTGAAGATCTGGCGCAAAGGGAGCCGGACGCGGGCCGGGCGGCCGAGCTTCGGACCATGGCCGCCAATCTCAGCCGGGTGCCGTGGGAGCCCCCGACGAATTTCTGGGAAGCCGTGCAGGCGCTCTGGATCAATCACATGCTGGTCATGACGGACGAGAATTACCCGGGTGCGGGCGTTTCCTTCGGGCGGGCGGACCAGTATCTTTACCCGTATTATGAAAAATCGCTCCACGACGGCATGCCGAGGGAATGGGCCAAGGAAATTCTCAAATGCTTCTGGGTCCACGCCAACACGGCCTACGACGCCATGATCCGCAACGGCAACCAGGGCATCACCGCGGGATTCGGCCAGCTGATTACGCTTTCCGGCCTCGGAGCCGACGGCCGCGACATGACCAATGACCTGACCTACGCGATCCTGGAAGTGATTGATGAAATGTCGCCCATCCTGGAGCCCAAACCGAACGTGCGGCTGCATCGCAACAGTCCCGAAGCGCTCTACGACAAAATCGTGGACATGATCGAATCCAGCCAGGGCGCGCCTTTCCTCTTGAATTTCGACGAACGCTCCATGGCGGGCATGATGCTGGAGGCCAAAAAGGCGGGGCTTTCCCATCTGATCCACGAGGGCAATGTCCACGAATACGCGCCCGTCGGATGCCTGGAGAACACCATGGTCGGCAATGACCGCTCCGGAACGGTGGACAACAACCTCAATCTGCTCAAAGCCGTCGAACTGGCGCTGACAAGCGGAAAGGATCTTCTGCCCTTCCACGACCCGATGACCGGAAAAACGGAAGCCATCCGGCAGGACGGGCCCCGGACGCCGAACGCGGCGACCATTCGAACCTGGGAAGAATTCTGGGAAGCCTACGCGGCCCAGACGCGCTATATCATTCAAAAGTGCGTGGATCTGTATGAAACATCCGAATCCATCCGCGCCCGCTTTTTCCCCACACCCTATCTTTCCTGCATGGTCGAGGGCTGCGCCGAGCAGGGCCTGGACGTTACGCAGGGCGGCGCCCGCATCAGCTTCACCACACTGGAAGCCGTGACCTACGCGACCACGGTGGATTCGCTTCTGGCCGTCAAGTATCTGGTCTTCGACAAAAAAGTCTGCACGCTGCCTCAATTGACGGAAGCGCTTCGGGCCAACTGGAAGGGGCACGAAGTGCTCCAGGCCATGGCCAAAAACCGCGCTCCCAAGTACGGCCGGGACGACGATGAGGCGGACGAACTGGCGTTGCGCGTCATGCGCCTCTGGTGCGACGAAACGTGGCGGCACCGGACCCAATCCACACGACGCCGGTTTCGCCCGGGAATGCTGAGCTGGAACTACTGGGCGGGCGACGGCTACATCATGGCGGCCAGCGCCGACGGACGCACCAAGGGCCAGTTTCTCTCCAACGCCATCTGTCCGTCCAACGGGGCGGATACGCACGGTCCGACCGCCAATGCCAATTCGGTCGGGAAAGTGCTGGGCGGCAAAGTCAAAGACGGCCGGGGCGACTGGCTGGACTATCTGAACGTGCTGCCGAACGGCGCCAGCCATACGATCACGTTCAATCCGTCGATTCTTCGCGATCCGGTGCACAAGGATAAATTCAAGGCGTTTCTGAAAGGCTATGCGCAAAACGGCGGTACCGCGCTGCAGATCAACATGCTGGACCCCGGCATGCTGAAAGACGCGCAGGACCATCCCGAAAACTACCGGCATCTTCTGGTGCGGATCACCGGGTACAACGCCTATTTCACCACCGTGGGAAGGGAACTGCAAAATGAGGTCATTGAACGGGTCAGTCATCAGCAATTTTAAGGCGGATCATCCATGACACCCGCCAATGGGAAAAAGGGGCTGGTTCTGCAAATCCTCCGCATGTCCACGGAGGACGGGCCCGGCATTCGCACAAGCGTTTTTTTCAAGGGATGTCCGCTTCACTGCGGGTGGTGCCACAATCCCGAAAGCATCAGCCCCAAACCTCAGATTCAGTGGCTTCACACGGTCTGCATCGGCTGCGGCGCCTGCGTGGAAACCTGTCCGGAAAAAGCGCTGGAGAAGACGCCCGAAGGCATCGTCATCAACCGTTTGCGCTGCACCGGCTGCGGCCTGTGCACGGAGAAATGCCCCACGACGGCCATGGAGCTTCTGGGAAAAAAGTGGAACGTGCCCGACCTCGTCCGCGAGCTGGTCAAGGATCGCGTTTACTTCGAACAGTCCGGCGGCGGCGTGACGCTGTCCGGCGGAGAGGCGGCCCTGCAGCACGAATTCTGCCTGCCCCTTCTGAAAGAGCTGAGAGCCATGGGCATTTCAACGGCGCTGGATACCTGCGGTCAGGTGCCGCAAAAAATCCTCGCCGCCCTTTTGCCGTATGTCGATGTTCTCCTGTATGATCTCAAGGAAATCGATCCGGAAAAACACAAAGGATTCACCGGGGCGGGAAACGCAAAGATTCTGGAAAACGCCGTCTTCGCGGCGCGCTTCAAAAAAGACCATCCGTATCCCAAGACGCTGTGGATTCGAACGCCCGTCATTCCGAACGCGACGGACACCCCCGAAAACATCGCGGGCATCGGCCGGTTTATCCACGAGAATCTGGAAGGGGCGGTGGATCGCTGGGAGCTTTGTTCCTTCAACAATTTATGCAGGGACAAGTATAAGCGGCTGGGCTTGAAATGGTCCTTTGCCGAAACCCCCCTCGTGGAAAAAACCGTTATGGAAAACCTGACCGACGTCGCGAAAAGCGCGGCTCCGCGGACGAACGTCTGCTGGAGCGGATCGACGAAGCTGGAAAAAAGCGGAGATTCAAAAGAGCCGCCGAAGAAACCGCACAAACGAACCCCGGCCTGCGCCGGCTGACGGCAAGGGAAAGGAAGAAGCTCATGACCATCCAAAACCTTTTTTCAGAATCGGATATGAAGGCCTTTGCGCCCTCGGAGAAAGTCGGCGTCATCGCAACCGTGACGCCGGACGGCCTGCCGCACCTGTCGCTGTTGACGTCGGTCATGGCTTCGACGCCGACACAGCTCACCATCGGCGAGTTTTGCAAGGGCGTGAGCAAAGACTACATGCAGCAGACCCGGAAAACCGGTTTTGCCGTTGTGACGCTGGACAAGAAACTCTGGCGGGGGAAAGCCCTGTGGACCCATTTGAAAAAAGAAGGCCCGGAATACGAAGTCTATAATCAGCAGCCGATGTTCCGATACAACACGTATTTCGGAATCAACACAGTCCACTACCTGGACCTGAAGGAAACAACGCAAGGAGCGCCGCTGCCTCTGGCGGCGATCGCAGTGTCTGCCGTTCTGACCGCGATCGCCAAAGGCGGCGCCGTCCAAAGCGGCAGCGCAAAGGCGCTTTCGCCCTTCGGAAAAAATCTGTTCAATCGGCTGGATTCCCTCAAATTCTTATCGTTCATCGGAGACGACGGATTTCCCTCCATCATTCCCGTGATTCAATGCCAGGCCTGCGGCGAAAGCCGTCTGGCGTTTCATCCGGGCGCGTTTACCGATGAGCTCCATCGGCTGGAGGCGGGAAAGACGATGGCGATTTTCGGGCTGACCATGCAAATGGAAGATGTCCTGGTCCGGGGCGTCTTTCAGGGATACGCCCGCCGCCGGGGCATTCGGCTGGGAACGCTGGATATCGACTGGGTCTATAATTCCATGCCCCCCAATCACGGACAAATCTATCCGCCGCTTCCCCTGAAAGCGGTGGTGGATTTCTGAGACCGTGTTGAAGCGCTAGCGGCGGGAACGCACCGGAAGGACCCGGACATCGCGGTCCAGTCCCTGTTGCGAACAAATGCTCTGTCCGCTGATGAAGGACCAATGGAAGGCGTAGTAACCGGCCATTTCATATTGCGGCAGCATGGAGATGCAGGTATCCGACGTCCACGGGCAGCAGCCGCTCAGCGTGATCAGGGAAGTGGCCAGATGATACCCCCGGGCGTCACGACGAGATCCGTCATACAATCCCGCCAATTCATTCTTGGTCGGCATCCGCCAATCGTTGTATCCACCCGCGGTGAAGCTTTCACAGTAAGTCTTGGCGGCGGCCCATTGAATATCGACTCCGTTGTCCTTATCCGCCCACATCAGATTGGTCGCGGTATCCAAAACGGTCCCGTCGTCATAAGCGATGAACCGGCCTTCCCTTCCGGTCTCATTGGCCGCGGACGCGGTTCCGGCGCAAACGAAAACCCCCAGCAAAACCCATGCGACGAGCACGATACCCTTTGTTCTTTTCATGATCATCCTCTCTGTCCGGCTACTTTTGAAAAATCCCCTCCATCACGATTTCGTCCAGCCTTTTTCTCGGTGAAGGAAACTCCCGCGCCTGGAGATATTCGGGAAGCTCTTCTTTGTTGCCGGGGCGGCCGACGGCAATCATCGCCTCCACGGCATAGTCATCCGGCACGTGGAGGGCTTCCTTGGCTTTGTCGTAGTCGAATCCCTGCATGCAGTGAACCACCAGGTTTTTCAGCGATCCCTGCAGGGCCAGGCTGACCCACGCGGCGCCCGCATCATAGGAGTGCGTCCGCGAGGGACTGCCGGAGTCAAACGTGGTCTTGGAAATCACGGCGATCAGCACGGCGGCGTTTTTGGCCCAGATCTGGTTGCCTTCCGCAAGGAGCGGAAAGAAAACCTCCCAGCGTGGAGTGTTGCGGCGGGCGTAAATAAACCGCCAGGGCTGATTATTGTTGGCGGAAGGCGCCCAGCGCGCCGCCTCAAAAAGGGTCAGAAGCGTTGCCTCATCCAGCTCTTCGCCGGACATGGCCCGGGGAGACCAGCGACGAAGAAATATTTCGTGAACGCCGTTTTCCGGTTTGCGAAACTCTTTGATATTCATCGATTCCTCTCCATTGCCCGGCTGCCGTAGAGCTGTTTTCAAGAAACATTAACCGCTTTTCTTTAGAATGCAAGCCTTTTTAAAAATAGTGGAGTCTGCGCTTGACTTTCCGGAATGAAAAATATATAAGGCGCAACTTACTTAAACGCTAGGCTTACAGCGTCCCCATCGTCTAGAGGCCTAGGACACGGGCCTTTCACGCCTGTAACTGGGGTTCGACTCCCCATGGGGACGCCAGAAATAATTCATCATTACTTATAGATACGATTAAACCTCTCTTGTCGAACTTCCCATGTTGAAACCTTCCAGAAATCATCCTTTGGAAGGACGTTATCGATAATCCGAGCTTTGCGCAAAGGAGGAGAATGAACCATGAGCAATCAGTATGAACGCTTCATCGTACGAAAGCCCATGCTGGTCAACGAGCTGCCGGATCATGACTTTAGCCAGGCCATCCCCTATCCGGTTCTCATGGGCAAGGAGCTGGTCCCCGAAGCCAAGGCCTGGGCCCTTTACCTGTTCATCAAGGAAATTACCCAGGAGCTGAAGGATATGGCCATCGGGACGGACCGCGCGACGCCGCACAAGCACGCCTTTGATGAAATGTATTTGATGATCGGCGAAGAGAAGGCCATCACCTTTGAGGTCATGATGGGGAATGAAACTTACCGGGTCGACACCCCCGCCGCCGTTTACATTCCAAAAGGCACGCCCCACGCCATCCGCCCTGTCGATGCGACCGTGGGCAAATCCGGCGGACTGATTCCCGTTTGCCTGAACGGAGAATACATCACCCTGCCCGTTGACGATGCGGGATAAGGCGAATCGGCAATGGCCGTAAGTCTTCGGAACACGTCGGCAAGCGATGGACGTTTGAAGATAAAGGAGAAAAGACGATGGCAGACGAGGTCAAGGACAACCTGAACGAGTCCCTGGAGGGGTATAAGCACGGAATCAATCCGGTCGTGAAGACGACCCTGACTTGGGAACGGGATCTAGTTTTCACCGGTGCCACACCGCAGGGATATGAGATTGAATTCGATGCCCAGGCACAGTGGGGATGCAAACCCACAGAGTCCCTTCTGCTGAGTCTGGCCGGTTGCATGGCGATCGATGTGGTGACGATCCTGACCAAGATGCGGATTCAACTTTCGAGTTTTCGGATGGAGATTGAAGGGGAGAGAAATCCGACCCCGCCACAGTATTACAAGACGGTGGAGATGGTCTTGCATATCGCCGGGAAAAACCTGGATTCCGCCAAAGTGGAGCGCGCCATTGCCTTGTCCAAAAATAAATATTGTTCCGTCTATAACTCCCTGCGACCGGACCTGGATCTGAAAGTGCGCTATGTTCTTGAAGTAAGATAGGGGAGTAAGATAGGGGTCAAATCTTTATTCTTGACATTTTACCAATTCATTTTGAATCTTGATCAATTCTTCCCCTAATTCAGGGCTGTTTTCAATCTTGAGTTGCAGCCGTTTTCGCGCTTGGCTTACCGCACTGTAATCTACTCCTCCCAAGAGTGTACCTATTTCCGGCTGTGTAATATTACAAATCCGGTATAACATTTCCATGAGGATTGCCCGCTGCTGCGATTGCTTCCCTTTTCTGGTCAAATCCTCTCTGCTGATTTTCACCAGCCTTGCGTATCGATCAATCACATCTTCAGGCTTCATCTGTTTTCCCAGCTCTCTCAACGCGGGCTGCTCGCGGGAAGAATGTTGACATCCCCGCTCCCCATGAAATGCCTTCCTGATGTGTTCGATAAAATCTTCGCTGCCGACAACACCGGTCCCTTTTCCCTTCTCCAGCGGACTGGACAGGTCCCTTTCCACTCCTTCCTTGACGAATTCTTGATATTGATTCCTGGCTTCATTGTTTTCGCCGCCAAAATAATCCAGAATGATTTTATACTGAACAAAATTTTTTTGGTGCCGCGGATCAAGATATCCCGACAAGCTGGTCGAATCATGGTTCATCAAATCCCGTAACCTTTCCTCGATCGGCACATGAGACTTCATCCTCAACGGATTTAAATGGATATATCGGGAAACTTCCAGAAGATAATTGTCCTTATCTATGATAAAAGATTTGTATCTTCCCTGATAAAGATGTCCGGTGCGGCGATGTTTCCGGTTAAAATAACCGGTATAGCTGATGTTGAAATGACGCATGAATTCGGAAAGGTTGCCTTTCGGGGTGACGACCAGCAAATGAAAATGGTTGGGCATCATCGCGTAGGCCAGAAGCTTGACTTCAAAGATATGTAAGGAGCGGCTCAACAAACGAAAGAACTCTTGCCGGTCGTCGGAATCGCGAAAGATCTCTCTCCGTTCATTCCCGCGGCAGGTGACGTGATAAAAAGCATCGGGATATTGTATTCTCAGAGGGCGGCTCATGGGAAATTTGTAATGAAGGCCTCCTGAAATGTCAAGAATAAAGATTTGACCCCTACGGATTCCCCTACGGATTCCCTACGGATTGTTGACAAAGTTAAGAAAACGCAGTTGAATGCAGAAAACGAAGAGGAAAGGCATTTATATATATGAGAGTATTCAAAATCAAATTCGGAATGAGCGGCGATAATGTGGATGCGTTCGGACTTCGTTTCTATGGCGATTTCGCCGAAGGAACAGGAGGAGGCGGCAGCTTCAGTGAAATATTTTCTGATCCGGACATCCCTCCCCTCTCGGAACATAAAAGAATCACCATCTGGTTCATTTTTGAAAAAATCAAACCCTACGAAAAAGTATCCGATCTGCTCAGGGAATTGACGTCCCTGTTAAAGACTAAAGGCTATGCCCCAAAGGTTTCATCGATTGACGGCCTGATCGATACGACTTCACGGGATTACGACGATAAACCCGAACGCAGTTATGCCAAATCCTACAGAATTCATGGATGCAACGCCGCAAACGGATTTTCGATCACAGCCGAAAACACAGACGCCAAGCCGATCTTTACGCAAAAGGATATTTCGGTCATTCAGGAACTGACCGTGGCCTTTGGCCGGAAAGTGTACGGCCGGACCTTGAAAATGGTTGATGTAAAAAATCAAGGGTGAACGGGTTTTTCATTCGGCATCGCTCATTGAGGCAGGGGCATCCGATGCATGACTCATCCAAAGCATTTCAAGAACCGCGCGAAGAGAAGGACTTGTTGCGCCAGGCCGCATCCCAATACAAAATGATGTTTTCCAGCGCGGCGGAGGGAATCCTCGTCGTGGACTCGCGGACCAGGCGGTTCCTGTTCGCCAATCCGGCCATCTGCCGGATGCTGGGATACGAGGAAAAGGAGTTGCTGCAATTAAGCGTGCAGGACATTCACCCGCAAGAGGCGCTGGAATTCGTCCTGACGGAGTTCGCTGCGCTGGCCGGATGCGAAAAGGACCGGGTCTTCCATGTCCCTTGCCGGCGGCGGGACGGCTCCGTTTTTTACGCCGACATCAGCAATGCGACCCTGACGTTAAACGGCGTGGCATGCACTGTGGGGTTTTTCACCGACGTCACCGAACAAAAACGGGCGGAGGATGCGCTGAAGGAGCGCGAAATCCGATTCAAGAAGCTTTTCACCTGGGTACCCGGGATGATCTATCAGTTTACGAGAAGGGCCGACGGGACCTACTGCGTGCCGTTTTCCACGGAAGCAATCCGGGACATTTTCGGATGCTCGCCGGAAGACGTCCGCGAGGATTTCTCTGCGATCGCCGACGTCATCCTGCCGGAAGATCTCGGTCACGTCATCGACACCATCGAACGCTCCGCCGAAAGCCTGACCGTCTGGTCCTGTGAATACCGTGTGCAAATTCCCGGCCGGTCCGTCCGGTGGATTTCAGGCATTTCCACACCGGAGAAAATGCCTGACGGCAGCATCACCTGGCATGGCTTCAACACCGACATCACCGAGCGCAAGCAAATGGAAGAATCGATCCTTCAATCCGAGGAAAGATACCGGACCATCCTCGAAGAGATGGCGGATTCCTACTATGAAGTCGATCTGGCGGGTCATTTCACCTTTGTGAATGATACGATGTGCCGGCAGTTGGGATACTCCAGAGACGAACTGACGGGCGCCAGCTTCCGGATCAATGTCGTGAAAGAAGATATCGACT
>DAOTJI010000077.1:0-13043 GCA_035448625.1 Smithellaceae bacterium
TGTGACTTTTCAGGAATTAATCTTCGCGCTGGAGCAATACTGGCATTCTCAGGGCTGCGTCATCCAGCAACCCTATGATATGGAGGTTGGCGCGGGAACGTTTCATCCCGCAACCTGCCTGCGGGCACTCGGCCCGGAACCCTGGAACGTAGCCTACGTTCAGCCTTCCCGTCGGCCGACCGACGGACGCTACGGCGAAAACCCCAACCGCCTGCAGCACTACTATCAGTACCAGGTGATCATGAAGCCGTCGCCGGTCAATATCCAGGAGCTCTACCTTGATTCTCTCAAAAGCTTCGGCATCGACCCCCTCGAGCACGACATCCGTTTCGTGGAAGACGACTGGGAATCCCCGACACTGGGCGCCTGGGGGCTGGGCTGGGAGGTGTGGCTCGACGGCATGGAAATCTCGCAGTTCACCTATTTTCAGCAGGTGGGCGGATTCGACTGCAAGCCGGTCTGCGCCGAGCTGACCTACGGAACGGAACGCATCGCCATGTACATTCAGGGCATCAACAACGTCTACGACCTGCAATGGACCGATACAATCAAGTACGGCGACGTGCACCATAAGGGCGAAGTCGAATTTTCCACCTATAATTTTGAAGTAGCCGACATTCCGATGCTGCGCAGGCTGTTTGACATGTACGAAGAGGAGGCGCTGCGCATCGCCGAAAAAAATCTGCCGCTGCCCGCCTACGATTACTGCCTGAAATGCTCGCACACGTTCAACCTGCTCAACGCCCGCGGCGCGATCAGCGTCGCCGAGCGCACCAGCTACATCGGCCGGGTGCGAAATCTGGCCAGGACGAGCGCGGAGCTGTACATGAAACAGCGGGAAGAACTGGGATACCCTCTTTTAAAGAACCACTAGGAATACTGGAGACACGATGAGCAACGAACTTCTTTTTGAAATCGGCACCGAAGAAATCCCCGCGGGCTTTTTGTCCAAAGCGGTGGCGGACATGGAGGAAATGATCCGCAAAACGCTTTCGGAGAAGCGAATCGCCTTTGAGGGCATCCGCTGCCTGGCCACCCCCCGCCGGCTGGTGCTGCACATTGCGGACCTGGCGCCGAACCAGGCCGACCAGATCGTCGAAAAAATGGGGCCGGCCCGAAAGGCGGCCTTTGATGAAAACGGCCAGCCGACCAAGGCCGCCTTGGGATTCGCCCGGGGACAGGGCCTGGCGGTTTCCGAGCTCGAAACCGTCACGACCGACAAGGGCGAGTATCTGTGCGCCCGAAAAACCATTGCCGGACAGCCGACCGCAGACCTGCTGCCGGACCTCCTCAGAAACTTTCTTTTGTCCATCCCGTTTCGCAAATCCATGCGCTGGGCCGCCTACGATCTGCGTTTTGCCCGGCCCATTCACTGGCTGCTGGCTCTGTACGGCGGCAAGGTCGTGCCGCTGAAGGTGGAAGATATTGAAAGCGGCGACACCTCGCGCGGCCATCGCTTTATGAGTCCGGAGGCCTTTGCCGTCGGGGATTTTGAAGATTACCTCGCCAAAACCCGGGAGCATTTTGTCATCGCCGATCCCGCTGAACGAAAGAAATTCATTCTCGAAGAAGCGCAAAAAGCGGCCGCCGAAGCCGGGGGGAAACTGTTCTATTCGGAGGACCTCCTGGAAACCGTCACGTATCTCGTGGAATATCCGGTGATCGTTCGCGGCGGTTTTGACCCGAATTATCTGCAGCTCCCCAAGGAAGTCCTGACCACCACCATGATCTCGCACCAGAAGTATTTCCCCGTCGTGGACGAAGCGGGAAAGCTTCTGCCCTGCTTTATTGCCGTCAGCAACACCCGCGCCCGCGATCCGGAAGTGGTCACCCGGGGCAATGAGCGCGTGTTGCAGGCCCGTCTGGCCGACGCCTCGTTTTTCTTTGAAGAGGATAAAAAAATCCCGCTCGAAAATCGTGTGGAATCCCTGAAAAAAGTGGTCTTCCACACCCTGCTGGGGACGTCCCACAAAAAGGTGATGCGCTTCCGCAAGCTGGCGGTCAAAATTGCCGCCAGGGTGAAGCCCGCGGCCAAGAAAAACGTGGACCGCGCCGCACTGCTGGCCAAGGCCGATCTGGAATCGCTCATGGTGGGCGAGTTTTCCGAACTCCAGGGCATCATGGGGCGGGAATACGCGCGCCTGGCCGGCGAAAAGCCGGAAATCGCCGACGCCATTTACGAACATTATCTGCCGATCGTCGCCGGAGGCGATCTGCCGGGCACGGATGAAGGCGCGATCGTCGGCATCGCCGATAAAATGGACACCATCGTCGGCTTCTTCGCCGTGGGCATGCCGCCTTCCGGCACCGCAGATCCCTATGCGCTTCGTCGCCAGGCGCTCGGCGTCATCAACATTATCCTGTCTCGCCGCTACGACCTGAGCCTGAATTTTCTGATCGACGAATGCCTCGCGGCGCTGAAGGATGTTCTAAAGAAGCCGGCCGAAGACGTGAAAAAGGATGTTCTGGAATTTTTCAAAGGCCGTCTGCAGAATCAGCTGATCAGCCAGGGCTACGCTTACGACACGGTGGACGCGGTTCTGGCCGCGGACATCGACCAGCTCGTTCTGGTGATCGAAAAGGTCCAGGCGCTTCAGGCGTTCCGGACCAATCCCGAATTCGAACCCCTCTCCATCGCTTTCAAGCGGATCGACAACATCCTGAAGGATTTCCGCGGCGGGCCGGTGGACGTCAATCTGCTCTCCCAGGATGCGGAAATCAAGCTGTTCGCGAATTTTGAAAACATCGGAACGCGCGTGGAAAAAGGCATCGCCGAAAAGGATTTCACCGCGGCGCTGAACCGACTGGCCGCCCTTCGCTCCCCCGTGGACGCTTTCTTTGACTCCGTCATGGTCATGGACAATGACGAAAAAATCCGCCTCAACCGACTGTCCCTGCTTTCGGCCATTTCGGCGCTGTTTCATCAGATCGCCGATTTTTCGAAAATCGTCACCGCCGGATGACCCGCTTGCCGCAAAATTCGCCGGATTGACATTCCCCTCGGGGCTTGCTAGGATGTCTTTGATTTTTATGAACAAAAACAAAAATGGAGAAATAACCGGATGATGACGAAGGCGAAACCCACCATCGAGGTGAGCCTGGAGGAAAGACTGCGTCTGCAGAAAAAGCTTCAGGACATCACCAACCGCATCCACGCCGCACAGAATATTGCACAAATTCTGATCGACCTGAAAGACGGCATCCTGAATCTGTTTGACGCCTACTCCATCACGCTGTACGTTGTCGACAAACCGCACAATGAAATCTATTCCATGTTCCTGGCGGGGTCTCAACTCAAGGAAATCCGCGTTCCGATCAACAATCACAGCATCGCCGGCTATGTGGCCAATACGTTCAACATCGTCAACATCGCCAACGCATACGATCAGGCGGAGCTCAAGGCCATCGACCCCGAGCTGACCTTTGACGCGAGCTGGGATAAAAAGTCCGGATTCCGGACCAAGCAGATTCTCGCCGCCCCGATTTTCTACAAGGATCAGCTCATGGGTGTGATTCAAATCCTCAACAAAAAGCGGGGAGACACCAAATTCACCGAGGAAGACATCGGCTTGGTCATGGAGATCGTCGAGGTTCTGGGCGTTGCCTTTTACAACCAGCAGCGCTTCCAGCGCCGCCGCAAAACGCGGTTCGATTTTCTGCTGACCCGCAATATGCTCAAGGAAGACGAGTTGGAAGCCGCCTGGGGAGAGGCCCGCGAGCAGAAGGAATCCATCGAGCGGTATCTGATGAACAAATACAAAATCTCCAAAGACGACATCGGCCACTCCTTTGAAGAGTTTTACCGCTGCCGGTTCATTCAGTACAACGATAAAACCGTCATCCCCGGCGATTTGATCGCCAACCTGAAGAAGGACTACCTCCAGCGCGAGCTGTGGGTGCCGCTGGAAAAAATCGACGGCAACATCCACGTGATTGTCGACGATCCGAACAACATCATCAAAAGAGACGCGATTGAAAATCTGCTGAAAACCAAAAAAGTGAAATACGACGTCGCGCTGGCGGAGGACATCCTGAAATACATCAACCTGTTCTTCAGCTCCAGCGACGACGAGCATTCCTTTACGGAAATCCTGGGCAAGATGGATGAAGAAAGCGCGGGTGCCGAAGAGGAGGATGGCGGAGACGTCGTCGCGGAAACCGACAGCGTCATCATGCAGCTCGTCAATAAAATCATCAACGACGCCTCCACCCGCCGGGCATCCGATATTCACATCGAACCCAACGTCGGCAAGAAGAACGTGGAAATCCGGTTCCGCGTCGACGGCGACTGCGCGATCTATCAGACCGTTCCCTTCAGCTACCGGTCCGCCATCATCTCGCGCGTCAAAATCATGTCCAACCTGGACATCACGGAAAAACGAAAGCCCCAGGACGGAAAAATCAAGTTCCGGCGCCCATCCGGCGACGAACTGGAGCTGCGCGTCGCCACCATTCCCACCCAAGGCGGCGTGGAAGACATCGTCATGCGCCTGCTGGCCAAGAGCGACACGCTCCTGCCGCTGGAATCCATGGGGCTGCTCAAACGCAATTATGAGGAAATGATCAACATCATCAACAAGCCCTACGGCATGATTCTGGTCGTCGGTCCGACCGGCTCCGGTAAAACCACCACGTTGCACGCGGCGCTCCACGTCATCAACCGCCCGGACCGGAAGATCTGGACCGCTGAAGACCCGGTGGAAATCACGCAATACGGGCTCCGCCAGGTTCAGGTGCAGCCCAAGATCGGCTTTGACTTCGCAGCCGCCATGCGGGCGTTTCTGCGCGCCGACCCGGACGTGATCATGGTGGGCGAAATGCGCGATTTTGAAACGGCCAAGACGGGCGTCGAAGCTTCTCTGACCGGCCATCTGGTCTTCAGCACGCTGCACACCAACAGCGCCCCGGAAACCATTGTCCGTCTCCTGGACATGGGCATCGACCCGCTGAACTTCGCGGACGCCCTCCTGGGCATTCTCGCCCAACGCCTGGTGCGCACGCTGTGCAAGAACTGCAAAGAGCAGTATCATCCGACACAGGAGGAATTCGACGAAATCGTGGAGAGCTACGGCCGGGAAGACTTCGCCAAACTGGGCGTTTCCTATACCGATGACCTCACGCTCTACCGCGCCAAAGGATGCGACGCCTGCGACAAAACCGGCTACAAGGGCCGAATGGGCATTCATGAGCTGGTCGTGGCCACCGACCCCATCAAGAAACTGGTGCAAAAACATGAGACGGTTGAAGTCATCCGCGCCAAATCCATGGCCGAGGGGATGACCACGCTGCTTCAGGACGGAATCCAGAAAGTGCTGCAGGGCATTACGGATTTCAACCAGGTCCGCCGGGTCTGCATCAAGTAAGCGCAAAACGATCCCGTGTCGATAAAAAAAGGGTGGAACGCAAAACGGCTTCCACCCTTTTGTTGATTTCGGTCCGCAAAAATTATACTTTCCCCGCAAAATCCTTTCCAAACGCCAACGCCCGCGCGAGCGCTTCCTCTTCCGGCTGCCACATGGCTTTGAAGCCGTCGCCGATCACTTCAAACCCGGCTTTGGACAGATGATCGGTTAAAATCTTCACGCTCTCGCCGCTCCAGCCGTAGCAGCCGAAGGCCGCCGCTTTCTTGTTTTTGAACTTCAGCCCCGCGATCATTTCGACGAGCGCGGACATGGCGTTGAGAATGCCCTTGTTGATCGTGGGCGACCCGAGCAGGATCGCCTTGGACTTGAAGACTTCGGTCACCACGTCGTTGATGTCGCGGCGGGAGATATTGAAAAGCTTCACCGTCACCTGACGGTCGGCCTGTTTGATTCCTTTGGCAATGTGTTCGGCGAGCATTCTCGTTCCGTCCCACATCGTGTCGTAAATGATCGAGATCTGGTTTTCCTGATAGTCCGCCGCCCATTGCAGGTATTTCTGCGCGATCTGCAGCGGGTTGTCGCGCCAGATGACGCCGTGGCTGGGGCAGATGAATTTCACCGGCAGGTTGAGCCCCACCACTTCATGAATCTTCTTCGTCACCAGCGGCGAAAAGGGGGTGAGGATGTTGGCGTAATATTTGGTTGCTTCTTCAAAAAGTTCGGACGGCTCGACGAGATCGTTGAACATGTGCTCCGTGGCGATATGCTGGCCGAAGGCGTCGTTGGAAAACAGGATCGCGTCGCCGGTGAGGTACTCCATCATGGAATCCGGCCAGTGGAGCATCATGGCTTCCACGAAAATCAGCTCCTTTTTACCCAGCGACAGCTTGTCGCCGGTTTTCACCACCTGGAAGTTCCAGTCCTTGTGATAGTGGCCCTTGATGGATTTCAGTCCGTTGGCCGTGCAGTACACGGGCTTGTCGGGAATTCGGTGCATCAGAAGCGGCAGGGCGCCGGAATGGTCCATTTCCGCATGGTTGGCAATCACGTAGTCAATTTGGTCGAGGTCGATCTCTTTGGCCAGATTGTTGACGAATTCCTTCGCAAAAGGCGACCAGACCGTGTCGATGAGCGCGGTCTTTTCGTCTCTTACCAGATACGCGTTGTAGGACGAGCCGCGATGCGTGGAGTATTCCTCGCCGTGAAACTTGCGCAGCTCCCAGTCGATTTTCCCCACCCAATCCACACCCGGCGTAATCTCGAATTTCATAAGACACCTCCTTTTTTTATTTTATCATGACCAGCAGCATCTTAAAGCGGGTCATCGCCTTGAGCGCATGCGGTTTGTGCGACGGCATGAGAATCATCTCCCCCTCACCCACCGGGTGAGGCTTTTGATCAATGATAATTTCCGCTTTGCCTTCCAGGAGATAGACCAGCGCATCAAAAGGGGCCGTGTGCTCGCTTAATCCCTCGCCGGCATCAAAGGCAAAAACCGTCATGGTTCCGGAAGGTTTCCGAATAATTTCCCTGCTCACGACGGAGTGTTCCTGATAGGAAACCAGTTCCGAAGGATGAAACGCCCCCGTCAGATCCGCAATTTTGGCCAAATTTTCAGTCATTTTGATCCCTCCCCGTTTTGTTCAGCAATCTTATCAGGGTTGTCTTCAATTTTGTAGTTTTATAACCTGTCCGGACAACAATGTATTTGACTTAAGTCAAAAATTGTTATTTTAATCGCCCGGCGAAAGTTTGGCGTCAACCGCATCGACTCCCGGTCAAGGGAGGTTTGTTACGGTTTAAATTTCTTGAGAAAAGAGCTTAATGCTGGTATGAACAGGCCAGCATTAAGAAAATTTATTTTAAGGATGGTTGCCTATGTTAAACCCCAACTTTAGTTCCGGCCCCTGCAGCAAGAGGCCAGCGTGGAGCATCGACGCGCTGAAAGACGCGCCCGTCGGCCGCTCACACCGTTCCGCGCTGGGAAAAGAACGGATTGTCAAAGCCATGAACGAAACGCGCAAAGTTCTGAACATCCCGGCGGATTACCTGGTGGGCATTCTTCCGGCTTCCGATACCGGCGCTTTCGAATGCGCCATGTGGTCCCTTTTGGGTCCCAAACCGGTTACCGTGCTGGTCTGGGAGAGCTTCTCCAACGGTTGGGCGACGGACGTCAACAAGCAGCTGAAACTCAAACCCAACGTCGTGAAAGTCGACTACGGCAAACTTCCGGACCTCTCCAAAGTGGACTGGAAAACCGATGTGGTCTTCGTCGCCAACGGCACCACCAGCGGCGTGAAAATTCCCAACTGGGACTGGATTCCGGCCGACCGTGAAGGACTTTCGCTTTGCGACGCCACCAGCTATGCGTTTGCCAACCAGATCGACTGGAGCAAGATCGACGTGCTCACTTACTCCTGGCAGAAGTGCCTGGGCGGTGAAGCCGCGCACGGCATGATGATTCTGAGCCCGAAAGCCGTCGAGCGCCTCAATTCCTATGATCCGCCCTGGCCGATGCCGAAAATTTTCCGCCTCAAAAAAGACGGCAAAATCAACAAGGCCATCTTTGAAGGAGACGTCATCAACACGCCTTCCATGCTTTGCGTGGAGGACTATCTGGACGCCCTGGATTGGGCGGGGAAGATCGGTCTGGACGGTTTGGTCAAGAGAAGCGACGCCAACCTGAAAATCGTGGCCGACTGGGTGGCCAAAACGGACTGGATTGAATTCCTCGCGGAAGATCCCCAGACCCGTTCGAACACATCCGTTTGCCTGTCCGTGACACACCCGAAAGTCGCGGCGATGGATGCGGACGCGAAAAGCAAGTTCCTGAAGAGCATTTCCTCGGAGCTGAGCAAGAAAAATATCGCTCATGACATCAACTCCTACAAGGAAGCGCCGGCCGGTTATCGCTTCTGGTGCGGTCCGACCATTGAAGAAGCGGACTTAAAAACGGCGCTGGCCGAGCTGGAAAAAGTCTTCACCGAGAAGGTCAAAAGCCTGTAAATACGATATGAAACGTGTATTAGTCAGCGATTCCATGGCGCCTGAAGTCGCGGCCATTCTGGGCAACACGCCGGGCATCAAGGTGGATGTCAAGACCGGCATGAAGCCCGACGAGCTGAAAACGGTCATCAGGGACTACGACGCCCTGATCGTCCGCTCGTCGACGAAAGTAACGGCCGATATCATCGAAGCGGCCGCGAAGCTTTCCGCCATCGGCCGGGCCGGCGCAGGGGTGGACAACATCGACATCGCCGCGGCCAGCAAACGCGGCATCGTCGTGATGAACACGCCCGGCGGCAACACCGTCACCACCGCCGAGCATGCCGTCGCGATGATGGTATCCCTGGCGCGCAGGATTCCGCAGGCCACCGCCTCGATGAAAGCGGGCCGCTGGGAAAAAAGCAGGTTCATGGGCAATGAATACTGCAATAAAACCCTGGGGGTGATCGGACTGGGCAGGGTCGGCGCCGTGGTGGCCGACCGCGCCATCGGACTGAAGATGAACGTCATCGCCCATGATCCGTTTATTTCTCCGGAAGTGGCGCAGCAGATGGGCGTGAATATGGTGAGCCTGGACGAGCTGTACGCCAATTCCGACTTCATCACCGTCCACTGCCCGCTCTCCAAAGAAACGCGGAATCTGGTCAACGAATCGGCGTTCGCAAAAATGAAAAAGGGCGTTTTCCTGATTCACTGCGCCCGCGGCGGCATCGTCAACGAAAAGGCGCTCTGCGACGCTCTGAAATCCGGAAAAGTTTCGGGCGCCGCCATCGACGTGTTCGAAGAAGAGCCGACCAAAAACATGGAGCTCATCGGACTGGACAACGTAATCTGCACGCCGCATCTGGGCGCGTCCACCGATGAAGCGCAGACCAACGTGGCCATCGCCATCGCCCACCAGATCGCCGCCTACTTCACCACCGGTGAAATCAAGGGAGCGGTCAACTTTCCGTCGGTGAGCGCGGACGTCATGGCCGGAATTCGTCCCTACCTGGATCTGGCGGAAAAGCTGGGCACCTTTCAGGCCCAGCTGCTCACAGGCGCCCTTCAGGAAGTCACGCTGGAATACAGCGGGGAAATCCTCAACCACAATGTCGCCCCGATCACCGTGTCCCTGATCAAAGGACTGCTGGATCCGATTCTGACGGAAACCGTCAATTACATCAACGCGCCGGTTCTCGCCAAAGAAAGAGGCATCCGGATTATTGAAGTGAAAAACTCGGAAACCAGAGATTACACCAACCTGATTGCCCTGACCGTCCGGACCTCCAAAGAGACCAGCCGGACGTCGGGCGCGGTTTTCGACAAAAACGATCCGAGAATCGTCCGGATCAATGAATTTTCCGTGGAAATCGCCCCGGAGGGTTACCTGCTGGCTGTCTCCAACAAAGACCTGCCGGGCGTCATCGGCAATCTGGGAACCACACTGGGCAACCACAACGTCAATATTGCCCGTCTGCATCTGAGCCGGGATGTACAGTCGAAGAAAGCGCTGGTCGTTCTGAACACGGATTCACCGGTCGGGCCGGACATTCTGGACAAACTACGGAAATTGCCGCATGTCGTTTCCATCACACCGATCAAGATGTAGGAAAGAAAAAATCTCATGGCCAATGTTGCGATTGTCGGCACCCAGTGGGGGGATGAAGGAAAAGGAAAGATTGTCGATCTCTATACGCTCGAAGCGGATGTGGTCGCCCGGTTCCAGGGCGGCAACAACGCCGGGCACACGATCGTGGTGAAAGGCAAGACCACCATTCTCCACCTGATTCCCTCCGGCATTCTGCACGATCATAAAATCTGCATTATCGGCAACGGCGTGGTCTTCGATCCGAAGGTTTTCCTTCAGGAGCTGAAGGAATTGAACGAAGGGGGACTATTGCCCCCTTCCACCAAACTCTACGTCAGCGAAAAGACGCACGTCATCATGCCCTATCACCGCAGTCTGGATCAGGCGCGCGAGGCCCGCAATTCCGGAAAAAAAATCGGCACCACGGGTCGCGGCATCGGACCGGCTTATGAAGACAAGGTCGCCCGCACGGGCATCCGCGTGGGCGACCTCTACGAACCCGGCCTGCTTTTGGAAAAAGTGCGCCACAGCCTGGAAGAGAAAAACTTCCTGTTCAAAAACTTTTACGGTATGGAACCGCTGGATCCCCAGGCCGTCGCGGACGAATACCTGGATTATGCGGAAAAAATCAAGCCCTATGTCGCCGACACGTCTCTGCTTTTGGCCGAAGAAATCCGAAAGGGGAAAAAGATCCTTTTTGAAGGCGCGCAGGGGTGTCATCTGGATGTCGATCATGGCACCTACCCTTACGTCACCTCTTCCAACACGGTCTCCGGAAACGCCGCCTGCGGAAGCGGGATCGGCCCCGGCTCCATTTCCACGGTGGTGGGGATCTGCAAAGCCTACACGACGCGGGTCGGAGAAGGTCCCTTCCCAACGGAGCTGAAAGACGCAATCGGAGATCACCTGCAGAAAGTCGGGCAGGAATTCGGCGCGACCACCGGCCGCAAGAGGCGGTGCGGCTGGCTGGACATGGTTCTGGTTCGGCAGGCCGTACGGGTTTCCGGCATCTCCACGCTGGCCATCACCAAGCTGGATGTTCTGACCGGGCTTCCTAAAATCAAAATCTGCGTCGGTTATAAAACCGCCGAGGGCGAATGCCGCGTAGCGGTCCCCGCCAGCCTGAAACGCTTTTCAACCTGCGAACCGATGTACGAGGAATTCGACGGCTGGACGGAAAACATCGCAAGCGCGCAGAGCATCGGCGAACTCCCCGCAAACGCACAGAAATACCTGCGGCGGCTGAAAGAATTATCCGGCGCAGGCATCGCCCTGGTTTCCGTGGGCGCGGGCCGCGAGGAAACCATCCAACTGGAAAATCCCTTTGATCATTGAAGACATCCAGTTTCTTCTTGACAGGCCCCCGATGAGTTGCTAGAGACCCTTGTTCTTTTCAAAATGATCAGATGTGGGCCGTTAGCTCAGAGGTAGAGCAGCGGACTTTTAATCCGTTGGCCGCGGGTTCAATCCCCGCACGGCCCACCAAAAAACAAAAAGCGTAGGAGGTATTTATGTACCGGATTGATCTGCTGAATAAAATATCGGAAAAGGGCTTGAGCCTTTTCACCGATCAGTATGAATACCGCACGGATATTCCCGATCCGGACGGCATTCTCGTCCGCAGCAAGGAAATGAAAGAGATGACGCTGCCGTCCAGCCTCAAGGCCGTTGCCCGCGCCGGCGCCGGTGTCAACAATATTCCCATCGACAAATGTTCGGAAAAAGGCATCGTCGTGTTTAATACCCCGGGCGCCAACGCCAACGGCGTAAAGGAACTGGTCGTTTTGGGCATGCTGCTTGCGGCGCGCAACGTGGCGGAAGGCCTGGCCTGGGCCAAAGGGCTCGTTGGAGAAGGAGACAAGGTTCCCGACCTGATCGAAAAAGGGAAAGCCAAGTTTGTCGGCACGGAAATCCTGGGCAAAAAACTCGGCGTGGTGGGCCTGGGCGCCATCGGCACCATGATCGCCAACACGGCCGAGGATCTGGGCATGGAAGTCATGGGGTACGATCCGTTTTTGTCCATCGAGGCGGCCTGGAAGCTGTCCCGCAACATCAAGAAGGCGCCGAGTCTGGATCGACTGCTTTCGGAATCCGACTACATCACTCTGCACGTTCCCCAGAACAAGGACACCAAGGGCTTCATGAACGCCGACAAGTTCGCGATCATGAAGAAGGGCGTCGTTTTGCTGAACTTCGCCAGAGGCGGACTCGTAGAGACCGCGGCTTTGAAAAAAGCCATTGCCGACGGAATCGTAAGCCGCTACGTGACGGACTTCCCGGATGAAGAGATCATTAAAACGGACCGCGTCATCGCCATCCCGCATCTGGGCGCGTCCACCGAGGAGTCCGAGGAAAACTGCGCCGTCATGGCCGCCATGCAGCTCATGGATTTCCTCGAAAACGGGAACATCAAGAACTCGGTCAACTTTCCGGAGTGCATTCTCGACCGGTCCGGAAAAACCCGGATCACCGTTTCCAACAAGAACGAGCCCGGGATGATCGAAAAGATCACGCACCTGCTGGCCGACAACAAGCTCAACATTGCCGACATGATCAACAAGAGCAGGGGCAACATCGCCTACAACATCATCGACGTGGAAGGAGAAGTCAACGCAGCGGACATACTCAAGAAATTTGAGGCCATCAACGGAATCATCGGCGTCAGAGTACTGTAGTCAACGCGAAAACGCAGGAAGCCAAAAGCGTCCGGCTCTTGAGCCGGGCGCTTTTTTTGGGCGAAAACGGAAGACCCAGCCGGAAAGCCTTCCCGATGTCCATGACCGGGCTCAACTTTCCGCCAAATGCGAAGGGTTTTGGTTGCCCTTTGCCCGCCAACCTGTTAAAAGTCATCCTCGGCGAGTCACCAAAACGCTTTTGGAGAACGGGAATGGACGAAAAAGTCAGGAACGCTTTGATCTCGCAAATGGGGAAGGAGCCTTTCGGCAAAAAATTCGGAATCAGTCTGACGGACGTGCAGGAAGGTTACGCCAAAGTTGAAATGAAGTTTTCCCGGGACATGGAAAACATGTTCGGTATGGCGCACGGCGGGGCAATCTTTTCGCTGATGGACGCGGCCTTTGAAGTGGCCTCCAACTCGCACGGCA
>DAOTJI010000078.1:0-12840 GCA_035448625.1 Smithellaceae bacterium
CGGCAAAATTGAGAAAAAAAGCGCCGACGACAATCCACCAGCCGTAGAAAATCTTACCATTGGAATTCATGTCGGTTCCTCCTGTTGGATATCGACTGAAGAGGTCTTGCCTACGTTTGCGGCCAGATCATTTCAGCTTCCCGGGTGAGACCGAGGGCCGTAAGCTTTTCGCGGGACGACACTCCCTTCTCGGAATCGAACCCCATCTGTTCGTAAAATAGTTTTTTCATCCGGTCGAACTGGATTTCAATGCCGGCCGCATCTCCGTCCCGCGCCGGCTCCTTGATACGCGGGCTCAGATCGTCGTCGGCCGCCCGGAAGCCGAAGCGGTAGTTGATGCAGCGTTTCAGACTGAAAGCGCGCAGGCCCGCTTCCATCATCTCCGGAACATCATATCCATACCCCGCGGCCGCATTGATCAATTCCACAATCTCCGGGAGCGTCAGCGACCGATCGGCAAACTGGCACAAGCATGCGCTGTTTTCGATGCTGCCGATCGCCGCCGCGAGCACCATGGTTTCGGCTTTCTTTTCATGGGTCAGCGCCTCCAGATCGAATTCAAATTTGATTTCGGGATAATTGCAGGCTCCGGTTTCCATAAAATGCATCGCCGACTGCACGTGGCAGGCTCCCCGCGGGCTCACCGCATAGGCCAGGGCGTGCCCGTGGCCGCCCCGCGGATCATGCATCGGCGCCTCCAGGCCTTTGCTCTGCGCCGTGTAGGCGATAGAATCAGCGCCGACGGTACGGGCCGCCGCCGCGCTTCCCAGGGACAAAAGGCTCCCCAGCGCGCCGCTGCGGGCGGCCATCATCGGAAGAATTTTGTGCACCACCGTATCCATGTCTCCCCATTTCAGCTCAATGCCCCCCGTTTGTTCTTTCGTGAGATGTCCCTTTTCACAGGCTTCCATGGCCCAGGCAATCGTGGCGCCCGCGCTGATGGTATCCATGCCGAGATCATTGCAGATCCGGGCCGCCTTGCAGACGGCCGCCAGATCCGACGAGCCCTGCAGACAGCCGAACGCGACGACGGTCTCGTATTCCGGCCCGGGCCCTTCCTCAACGGCAAACGGCCCATCCTCCACCTGCACGATTCTCTTGCAGGCGACCGCGCAGTAGGCGCAGGTGCCTGTTTTTTTGAGATAGGTCTCCGACAGAGTGCTTCCCGTGAGGGCGCCGGCCATTTCCTCGTCATAATTGGATGTCCAGTTGCGCATCGGCACATCTCCGTCATACATATGCCCTTCCAGATTCCCCGACGTGCCGTAGTCGTGAAGAACCTGGGAAATCAGATAATCTTTGATGCGCGGATTCAACTTTCGGGTGAGCGATTTGATCCGATCGGGGTCGGCCAGGGAAAGCGTTCCGCCGCCGGACTGCACAACAAGCGCCTTCAGGTTCTTGGAGCCCATGACGGCACCCATGCCGCACCGGCCGAAGGCATGGTGGGCTTCGTTGAGAATGCAGGCGAAGGGAACTCCGTTTTCACCGGCCGGACCGATGATCAGCGACGTGGACTTTTTCCCGTAGGTTTTATGGAGCTCCCGCGTGCACTCCAGAATGCCCATGCCCCAGAGGTTTCCGGCGTCCCGTACGGACACCGATTCGTTTTCGATGAGCAGCACGGACGGCCGCGCGGCCCGACCGGATAAAATTAGGCCGTCAAAACCGGCGAGCCGGAGCGCCGGGGGAAAATAGCCCCCGCAGGAGGACTCCGCGATTCCGCCGGTCAGGGGCGAACGCGCCGTCGCGTTCATCCGGCTGACGCCGGAGAGTTTGACGCCGGTCAGGGGGCCGTTCATCAAAATCAGGATCGCTTCGGGAGAAAGGGGATCGGCCGAAAAATCGGCCCGGTCCCAGAAGATTCTCGCGGCCAGTCCGCTGCCGCCGATATAGCGGCGGTAGGTTTCTTCCGGCAGTTGAAGAGTGCTGACGTTCCCGGTGGAAAGATTAATGTCCGCAATCCGGCCCGTGTTTCCCTTCATACCAAGACTCCTTTTCGTTGGGTCTCGTTGTGAAAATCCATCTGACCTTCTCCCCGCCGTCGGTATCGCCGCAGGGAGATGTTCTATTTTTTGGTAACGATCAGGTGCTCCAAGCCCATTTCTTTCAGTGCCACCGGAAAGAGCTGAAACGCAGGCTTGATGACCGGCAACAGCTTCAGCATGGCGGTGACCTTTCCGCCCTGCTTGATGATGCCCTTGGTGATGCCGGCAATCGGATTTTCCAGTCCGTGCCAGAACCGGTGCGAATGGTCGGCCGGTTGCTTGGACCACACATCCTCTTTGAGATCGCAGGGTCCCAGATAGAAGGAGCCGAAGTAGCCCGGTTTCGCCGGCGGATTTTTCAAATCAATGGTGATTTCCGCGTCCGGATCCGTGTACATGAATTTGATGATGATGCCCGCCTTGCTCATCTTCGTACCGATCTTCTCGTCTTTCAGCACCCGGTCCAGAAAATATCCGTAAATTCTGTAGAGATCCTCCGCATCCTTGTAATATTGGCTCATTGCCGCCTCCTTTATCATGAGTTAAAAGTCGAAGAAAATTCCGCGCCGCGATTCTCCGGGATCAACCGCCGGAACACAACGGACGGCTTCATCGCCGCGCGTCCTCCAGGCTCTTGCCGGGCAGCAGCGCACCATCGAGAAAATGATTTTCATAGATCGCACCGATCAGCAGCCGATTCTTCCAGGAGGCGGCCACGCTGGCGCCGGACAATTCTTTCCCGTCGTTCTGATAGACCCGCACGACTTCGTAGCCGCCGTTTTTCAGAGGCAGCACGCGGACTACCTCGGACGGGGAAAGATTGGCCGCATCTTTGGAATGGGCCACAAACGACAGAAGTTTGGAATGGCATGCGGCCCAGATCGACCCATCGGGGTGAACGTCCAGATTATCCACGCCCGTGTTGAGTTCAATGCTTCCCTGTTCGGCAAGATCGCCCGTTTGAATATTGCGCGAATAGACATGAATTTTCCGTCCGACGGTGGCTCCCACGTAAACGGTTCCGCCGTCGGGACTGAGCGCGATGCCGTTGGCGTAGCCGATTCCTGTCGCGACCTTCCTGAATTGCGCGCCGTCATAATAAAGAACATAGGAAACCGGGAGCTGAAGATAGTTTTCCAGCATCTTTCCCCATTTCGAGGTCCAGCCGTGATCGATGGTCACATAAAACCGTCGGGGCCCCACCCCGAGAATATCGTTCGGCGTCGTCAATTCCGGGCTTTTGACGGTCTCCAGGTGGTGCAGCCTGCCGTCTTGATAGGAAAAAATCTCCACGGTGCAGACGCCTGTGGTTTCAAAAAAATGACTGTCCTCGCCCATATTGATGACGAAGAGCCGCTTGCTGCCGTCGGACCCATGATATAAATTGATTCCGTGGGGAGTCAGATGACCCGGAAAGTCTGTTTTCAAAAGGACGGGCTTGGAGCCGGGCGTCGTCAGATCATAAGCCAGGATGCCCGAGTAGGGGCGCTTTTGACCGGCGATGGCCGCTCTGCGGTCGGTGAACGATCCCAGCGCCACACCGGCGCCGCGATCGATGTCGATGTCCTCGGTTCCGGGAAATCCCGGAACGGCGACGAAACTGTACAGGGAAAATGGTTCTATTCTTTTGAATTCTCCGGCGTTCCAGAGAGTCTTCACGAGCAACGCCCCCATCAGAACAACAACGGCACAAACGACCATAATGATTTTCTTCATGCTTTGCTCCTTCTGGTTCGCGCCTTCGGAAGCGGACGCATTATTTGCGCTGGTCGAAGCGCCGCCCGAAGATCATGCCGGCGATTCCGATTTTCAGCATCTGAATCGTGCCGCCCGCCACCCCCCAGGCCTTCGCATCGCGGTACATGCGCTCCACGGGAAATTCCGTGCTGTAACCGTATCCCCCGAACACCTGCATGGCCGTGCTCGTCACGTCCACCACCATTTCGTTGGCGTAAGCCTTGGCCATCGAAGCTTCATAGATCGACGGAAGCCCCTGCCCGGCGCCGCTCACGGCCCGGTACACCAGCAGCCTGGCCGCGTCGATTTTCGCGGCCATCTCCACCATCATGAACTGCACCGCCTGGAATTCGCAGATCGGCCGGTTGAACGCCTTTCTTTCCATGGCGTAGGCTTTTGCCTCCTCGAAAGCGCCGCCCGCTATGCCCAGGCACATCGCAGAATTCCCGCACCGCTCAATGTCGAAGGTCCACATCAGTTTGCCGAACTCACCCGGCGCAATCACCAGATTTTTCTTTGGGACGCGCACGTTGTCAAAGATGAGATCACAGGAGGGCATGCCCCGCAGGCCCATAAATTTTTCCTGTTTGCCGAACGTGAATCCGGCCGCGCCCTTCTCCACCAACAGGCCGCCGATGCCCTTGTATCCCTTCACGCCGCCGAAGCGGGTATAGACCATGTAATGGCTGGCGTGTCCTCCGCCGGTAATGAAGCACTTGCGGCCGTTCAGAATGTAATCGTCCCCGTCTTCCACGGCGTTCGTCGTGAGGGCGGTGAGGTCGGAGCCGGCTTCCGGTTCGGTCATGCAGACGGATACGCTGAGTTCACCTCCGCAGACACCGGGAATGATGGCTTTTTTCTGTTCCAGGGTTCCGAAAAGATCAATGACCCGGACCGGCCCGACGTTGGATTCGAACACCGGCGCCGCGATCATGGGGCTGAACTTGGCCAGTTCCTCGATGCACAGGATCGCATTGAGAGCCGGCTGACCCCCTCCGCCGTATTCGGCCGATATCGTCATGCCCAACAGCCCGAGATCCGCGTATTTCTTCAGCAGGTGATACGGGAATTCCCCGGTCTCATCGATGTGCCGGGCCAACTCCTTGAATTTTTCCCGTTGCCCCATGGTCCGGATGGTGTCCACCAGCATCTTCTGTTCTTCATTCAATGTAAAATCCATGTGAGTCCTTTTCTTCAGGTATTGGTTTAGATTAAAGAAACTAATTGGTTTATATTATTGGCCTTTTCCAGATTCAGCACTATATCAACGATTTGATCCATCTTGTTTTGATCCCGCTTCCCCGCAAAGAATTTCACCTTCTGCGCGATATCTCCGGCTTCCATCGGATCGCGCGGATCGCCTTTGGGAATGTCCACTGTTTTCACCAAACGCTCGCCGTTTTTCAGCAGGATTTCAACGCGGCTGGCGGTTTTGTCCGGATACATTTTATTCAATTCGTCATCCGTCTTTACCGTCACTTTTTTTCTCAGCGCGATGATCGCCGGATCGACTATGCGCCGCTCCGTGAGCTCGGCGGGACCCAGCGCTCCGTCAAGAATGCAGGCCGCCACGACGTGCGGAATGGAAAACTGCGCGGAAACAAAACTGCCGCCTTCCGGAACGCCCTTCCCTACGGCCACTGCGGCCACTCCGTAAGTGAACACCTCGACGGAATCCACATCATCCGGGGCAAATCCTTTTTCTCTTTTCAACGTGAGCGTTGCCTGCGCCGCACCGTGCGTGTGACGACAGGCGGTGTATGGCTTGAAATAAACGTCGTTGATGGAATAGTGCTCTCCCAGCCCTTCCGTGATGCGCTCCGGCTTGGCGTCCACTTTCATGGTGATCTGGGTGATGCCGCCCTTGAGCTCCGTCCCTTCCAGAACGAAAGGACTGCCGGTAATGCCCTTCCCCGCGAGCCCCGCCGCCAGAACGCCGGCGCTGGCCGCCTGGCCGCCCTGGACGATCTTTACGGTATAGCCGCCCATAAGCTGCTCCGCCATGGAAACGGGCAGAATATAGCCCGCAATGCCGACGGCGTTGAGCATCTCCGGATAGGCGTGGCCCATCAGCTTGGAAACCGCCACGGCCGAGCCGAGTGTTCCGCAGGTGCCGGTGGGCAGAAATCCGGACAGCGTGTGCCAAGGATGCATGGCCGCCGCGACCCGGTTGGATACCTCGTACCCCGCCGCCACCGCCTCGATCAGACGCTTGCCGGAAAGCCCCAGATTTTCCGTAACGGCCAGCGACGCCGGGATGACGGACACGCCCGAATGATTGCCTCCGAAGCGGAGTCCGTCCTGCGCCTCAATGGCTTCGGCGGTCAGTCCGTTGATGAAAGCGGCATTCTGCAAGCCGGTTTTGAAACCGCAACCCAGCGCCGTCACGGCTTCCGGACCGCCCTGCGAGCGAACGAATTCAATCGCCGAGCGAACGGCATCCAGCTCCAGCGATCCGTAAATGTTGGCCACGTAATCCAGAATGCAGAGTTTTGCCTTGTGCCGCACCTCTTCGGGCAGGGTATCAAAAGACAGATCCGAACAAAACCGTATCAGCTTTTGCGTGTACTCCATGGTTCGTCTCCTCCTTCAAAAAACGGGCTGTTCCTGACGGAACCAACCGATTGAAAGCTCCTAAACATATCCGCGCTTCTCGTAGATCGTGATCATCCGGTGCGGGTCGATGATTTCACGGATCACCCGGATTTCCTCGGCCCGCGGCGGCTCGGTTTCATGGACGTCATTGCTTACCTTGAGTTCCCACGGGGTCAGCCGGACGATTTCGTCCACCGAAGTCCCGGGGTGATAACTTTCCAGATAGGCCTCTTTGGTCGTTGAATCAAACCGCAGCACGGCCTTGTTGGTGATGATGACTTGCGGACCCGTGTCCGGCGGAAGGCCCCACCGCTCGCGGGCGCCCGGACCGTCCAGATAGCCGGGTGTTGTGATGAAGTCCACCTTTTCAGCAAGGCTGCGCGTGTTGTGAAGCGCGATGATGAGCACCCTTTTGGCGAGCGCTCCAATGGGATTCGCGCCGCCGGAGCCGGGGAGGCGGCTTTTCGGCTTTGCATAATCGCCGATGGCGGTGGTGTTGATGTTTCCGTACTTGTCGATCTGGCTTCCGGCCAAAAATCCCACATCTACCCATCCGCCCTGCAGAAACATCCCCATCACGTCCGTGAGTCCGCCGATCATCGCCGCGCCGGGGTTCAGGCAGGGATCTCCCACGGAAAGCGCGGGCCGCGCGGGCCGCGCGTCAAACACGCCGGATTCCTGCATCAGCGTGGCGCGAGGCGCGTGCGTAAACCGGGCGATGTTCGCCGACATGGTGGGAAAGCCGGTGCCCACCACCACGATGTCGCCGTCCCTGATTTCCCGGGCGCCGCAGCAGGCCATCAATTCCGGTTTGATGTAGTCATTGGGGTGATTGCTCATGCGTCCTCCTCCTCTTTAGTAAGCGTAGGACACGGGGTAGCCGTAGTCGAATTTCGCCTGCAGCTTTTTGTACTGGGCGATTCCGAATTTCTGAATGTAGTGCTGGACATACTCCGTGCGGTCTTTCACGCCGAACACCCATTCGTCCAGAAACGCCTGAAATCCCTCGACGGTATTGGAGGCTTCCTTGTACAGATAGCCGTAGGCCAGGTCCATGTCATAGAAGCCGGGCGTGTAGCCGGGATGCGCGCCGAAAGGCTCCTCGGTCACCGCGGCAACCTTGAACGCGGGCACGATGGTGCGGGACGGATCTTTTCCGATCACTTCGCGGCTGACGATCCGCTCGCAGCTCACGATGACCTGACGCGCCGCATTGGCGCCCCACTTGCAGTCGCCGCCGATGCCCCACATCTGAGCGTTCCCGTCCTCGTCCGCCTGCTGCACGTGAATGATCGCCACATCGGGATGAAGCGCGGGAGCCAGCATCACCGGGCTGCCGTCAAAGGGGGATTCGATCATTTTGTATTTGCCGTCCCCCAGGAAGGATCGAATGTTCATCAGGTCGGTCCCCACCATGTCCTTGACCGGCACGAAGGGCATTCCCATCGCGCCGGCCATCAGCATGAGCGGAAGGGAAAGATTGGTGTATTCTTCCAGTTCGATCTTGTGGGGAATCCCCTTTTCCAGCGACCGCCGGTAGCAGCGGGCAAGCCCGTACACCCCCAGTGAAATGAAGGTGGCGATAAACCGCTTCACGCAGCCCGCGCCGATCAGCATATCAAAGTCGTCCGCGGCATTGCTCCGCGTGATGGTCAGGTCCTTCTTCTTCTGACGGATGATTTCATGGATGGCCGCAAACGGCGGCCTGCAGACATAGCCGCCGATAAACAGAAACGCTCCGTCCTGGACAAATTTGCCGATAGCGTCCGCGGTGGACATCACCTTGCCCATACTCCTCCCCTCCTTCGCGCGCAATGGCGGTGCTGCCGCCTTCAACCGACCGGCGCTCAGATTTCAAATTCGGTCCTGCTGATGATTTCATCCTGGGCGATTTCGCTTAAGCCCACAAATTCCGCTGAGTAGCCGCTGACCCGGACAAACAGGTCGCGGTGCTTCTCCGGATGCCGCTGCGCGTCCCGGAGAACCTCCGAATCCACCATATTGAACTGAACCTGCGTTCCGCCGTTTCTGAAGTACGTTTGGATCAGCGCCGCCAGGTGGTCCGTCCGGATCTTCTTCCCCTGAAAGCGCATATTGAGATTGACGCCGTTCGTGGCCCGGATCACCGGAAGTTTGACGACGGAATTCATGATCGCCGTCGGACCGGACACGGCGTTGCCCGTCGTGGGCGTGATGCCGTTTCCCAGAACGTCTCCGGCAAACCGGCCGTCCGGCGTGGCGCCGGTGAAAGCGCCCATGGTGATGTGGAAGCCGACCGAAAAAACACCCGGCCAGAAGGATCCTCCCCGGAAATTCCGGTAGTTGGACAGCACGTCGCAGTAATGGTCCATCACGCGGACGCCCAGCGCATCAACCTCGTCGTGGTCATTGCCGTATTTGGGAACGCGGTTCAGGAAATAGGAGCGTCTGTCCTCCGCGTCCTGCCAGTCCTCAGACAGCCAGCGGGCAAGGTCGGCCATGGCAAAGGTCTTGTCTTCAAAGACCGCTTTTTTCACCGAGTAAAGGCTGTCCACCACATTGGCAAAGCCGATCAGCTGCACACCCGTCGAATTGTAGCGGGCGCCCCCCCGCGTCAGGTCCAGGCCCTTTTCCAGACAGCCGTCCACCATGGCCGAGGCGAAGGGCGAGGGTACATTTTCGGCAATGGTGCGGTCGAGCACTTCCATGCCCCGGACCATCTGGTTGACGAAATGCCGCACCTGCCCGTCGTAAGCTTTCCAGACGTCTTCAAAATTTTCAAACGACGCCGGGTCTCCCGTCTCCATTCCGCTGGGATATCCGAAAATATTGTCGATTCCGTTGGAAAGGGCCAGTTCGACGCACTTGATGCCGCTGAACTGCACCGCAAAGGTGGAACCGAAGGTTTTCCCCTGCGCGTTCGGCTCCAGACATCCCACCATCCCGTAGTTGCGGGCGTCTTCAAGGGTGTGGCCCGCCTTCACCAGCGAACGGATAATCGCTTCGTCATTGAAAAAATGCATCAGCACGCCGTCGCGGGTATAGTCAACCGCCCGGCGCATCAGCTCCGCCGGGCAGTCCGGCGATACGCGGACGCCGAAATTGGGTTGAACCGTCCGCACGTCGGCATAGGCGTCCAGCGCGATGTAGCTCATCTCGTTGGTGGCGTCTTTCCCGTCAACGCCCACGCCGCCCACGGTAACGTTCTGCGTCGTTTTTCCTTCGGTGCCTTCCCCGCCGGGAATGAACGCCTCCTCCAGCACATTCCAGATCTCGTTGGTTTTGACGAAAAGCATGGCCACCAGTTCCCGAGCCTGGCCCTCCGTGATTCTGCCCGCTTGCGCGTCCTTCCGGTAATAAGGATTCAGGATCTGATCGATCCGGCCCAGGGAAATGGAATTGCCTCCGGATTCGATCTGGGAAACCAGATGGATAAAATAGAGGCTTTGAACCGCTTCCTGAAATGTGTCGGCCGGGTGTTCGGGAACGCGGGCGCAGACCCGCGCGATTTCCTGAAGCTCCGCCTTTCGGCCGGGATCGGATTCAGCCTCCGCCATTTCAAGCGCCCGTTTGCTGTAACGTTGCGCGAAGGCGATGACCGCCCGGCAGCTCCGGATCACCGCATCATAGAAGAGTCCTTTTTCTCCCTTCCGGTCTTTTGCGGAAAGAGCCGCAAACTTCCGTCCGGCCTCGTCGATGACGGACGCCAGACCGCCTTCCAGGATCCGGTCGTGGTTCATGGTAAAATGACCGATCCCGTAGGTAATCTCAAGCATCATGGTAAAGATGTACTTGTCCATGTCGGTCAGAATGTCTTCCGGCATGCTTTTCTGCATTCGATCCTCGACGGTTTTCCCCTTCCAGAAGGGCAGGATGCGGGTCGCCAGCTCCTCCTTTTCCGATTTCGTGATGAAAGCGCGTTGCAGGGAGCGCCGGTCAAAATTCTCCAGGTCTCCCTCGATCCACAGCGACTTGTTTTCCGGAAACAGGGGTGCGCCCTTGAGCTTGGATGTGCGGCACCCGACGATGATTTCGTCCTCGCGGATGATGACGCTGATATTTTTCAGAATATGCTCCAGGGCAAGGCTCATCCTCGTTAAGGGATGCTTGTCCCAGTGAATCATCATGGATTCGGTCAGGTAGCGGGCGCGCTCGATGCAGACTTCCTGCGGCGCGTCGATGATCCTCCAGCGGAGCATTTGGATGCGTGAAGGTTCCGCCGGTTGCGACAGGGCTTGCTGCGTGCTCATAAAACACCTCCTGTGAGCGTTAAACCTTGATGTTCATGTGGTTGACCAGAATCGCGTCCCGGACCGACTTCGGGAGAATCTGATTGAGCCATAGGAAAAAGCTGCTCATGAAGTCGATCTGATTGAAGAGCGCCGGCTTTTCCGCTTCGATGACCTTCACGATCTTTTCGGCGGCGACGGGCGGCGTGGGAGCCGTTTTGATCAGTTCGTTGTCCCGCTCGATAAACCGCCGGGCACGGTCCCGGTAAGGAGAATTTTCCGGCGGCAGAACGTGGATTTTGGCCGCAAATGATGTGGATACCTGTGCCGGCTCGATCAGGGCCACCCGAATGCCGAAGGGCTCCACCTCGTATTTCAGGGAGAGCATCATTCCGGTGACGGCGAATTTGCTTGCGGAATAGATGGATTCAAAGGGAAACGGAATGCGTCCCACCAGCGAAGACATCGCGATGAGTTTGCCGGATCCGCGCTCGCGCATCGATGGCAGAAACGCCTGGAAAATCGCCGCCGCGCCGATGACGTTGATTTCGAGGCACTTGAGCGCTTTTTCCAGATGGGCCTCCTCGAAAGGGCTGAAGAATCCGATGCCCACGTTCGACAGCACCGTGTCCACGCGTCCGTACCGGGCCAGCACCCGATCGCGAAACTGCAGAATCGCCGGACGGTCGGTGATATCGATCGTTTCCAGCAGGTGATCGCCGCCGATGTTCTTCATTTCCGAAGCAAGCGACGCGATCCCTTTCGCGTCCACATCAAAGCCCGCCACCGAATGTCCGGCCTGTGCGAGCATTTCGGCCACATGCCGTCCCATTCCGTCCGCCAAGCCGGTAATCACTACGGTCTGTCCCATCCCTCACCTCCTGTTGATTCGTCGGTTACCTTGCCCCGCAGTTTGCGCGATACCACTCGCCGATCTGCTTCATGGATTGACGGAAATCCGGATAGATCATCCGGTATCCCGTCCCCTTCAGTTTGCTGTTGTCCACCACATAATCCGCGTAGAGATACTTCACCGCATCCAGCTCCAGATCGGGTATGCGCCCCTTTCGGGCCGAGATTGCTCCGTCGATCTTTGCGACGATTTTGACAAGCCAGAGCGGCAGATGCGTCGTGGGCGGTTTGGCGCCGAAGGCCTGCGCAGCCAAGGTCAGGGCTTCCTCCAGCGTCGGATGCGTGTCTTCGGCAAGGTTGAAGGCCTGCCCGACGGCGTCATCGGTCAGGGAAAGATGGTAAACAGCGGCGGCCACGTCTTCCGCACGGACGTTGGAAAGGAGCTGCCGGCCGCTTCCCGGAATCGCGGTGATGCTCGAAGGACGCGAAAAAGCCTTCCCCGCGCCGTCATTGCAGCGGGGGCCGTATACCGTGCAGGGCCGCGTAATGATCGCCGGGAAGCCCTCCTTGATACGACCCCAGACGACGTCCTCGCCGTCGCGCTTGCTCCTGCCGTAGGAATCCTGTGGGTTCCGGGGGCTGTCCTCCCGGAAGGGAGTTCCCTGGTAATAGCCGTACACGCTGGTGGAACCGACGTGGACATAGCGTTTGATGCCTTTTTTCATGGCGAGTTGGGTGATCCTTTTGACGCCTTCGACATTGGTCGGGGCAAGGGATTCGTACGGTGTGGAAAAATTGCAGATTGCGCCGAGGTGAAAAATCCGGTCCACGTCTCCTTCAAACAGACCCGGCAGCGTTTCGGGTTTGGTGAGATCGGCGGGAACATATTCAACCCCCAGGCGGTCGAAAAAGGATGTGTCCTTGCGGGGACGAGCGGACGCCCGCACCCGGACTCCTTTTCCGGCCAGAAATTCAACGAGGTGACTTCCCATAAATCCGGCGGCGCCGGTTACCAGGGTGATGCCTTTAAATTCCATAATCCCCTCCCGCTGAAGTGGATTTTCCGCGAAATGTTTTCAGGCTTTTTTTCGGACAGCTCGTTTCATTTTCTTTTCAATTTCTTTTTTGGCGTTTTGGAGCCACTCCAGATACATTTGATTCTGCGTCACGCCGAGTTCAGCCAGGAGGCGGACATACACGCCCTGTCGCTCCCATTTCTTGCGGTTGGTCTGCCGGCGCCTCAACTGTGATTCGAAAAATTCGATCTGTTCGTCGATGGTTTTCAGGGCGCTCGCATCATCTCCGAATCCGAAGAAAGCAAATTTGAGCAGAAAGGGATCCCGGATGAGAATGGTTTTTCCGGTAGGTTCGGTGAGCCATTTCGACAGCTCCTTCACTCCCTTTGGCGTTATGGAATAAAGTTTTTTCTGGGGGCCGCCGTTTTCCGACGGCGCGATTTC
>DAOTJI010000079.1:0-12653 GCA_035448625.1 Smithellaceae bacterium
GGATTGACGTCCATGACCGCCTTGAAGCTTTCCGCCGCGCCTTTCCAGTCCTCCTGTTTTGCCAGTTTGGTTCCCTGCTGGTACATGGACCTGGTGCCTTCGGACAGGGAGCGCCTGAGCCGGTTGCCCGTGTCTTCATAGTTCGGGAAAATGGCGTTGACCTGCTTCAGCTTGTCGATGGCCGCCAGCCAGTCTTCCTTCTGCATATCGGCTTCCGCCTGCTGATACAGATTTTTCAGATTGCCCTTCAGGTTGTTGACCTGCCCGTTGACCGTTGCGGCAAAAGACTTGATTTCCGGGTTGTTCGGATCCAGTTTCAGGATTTCATCGGCTTCTTTGGACAGCCGCTCCAACGCCATAAAATTTTGTCCCGCTGACGCATGGGACTGTTTGGCCCTCGCCAGCCGGGTCTTGGCCACTTCCTGCTTGGCCCGGCTCAGCTCGTTTTTGAATTCGGGGTTGTCCGGTTCCTCGCTGACCGCCTTTTCAAAATAAATCATTGCTTCATCCCAGCGGTTTTGCTTGGCAAACTCCTGTCCCTGCTTGAGGCTTTCGTTCGTCCCCACGCAGGCCGCCATGATCAACAGGACCACCACGGAAGCAATCGCCATGTATGCTTTTGTGCTTTTCATTCAATCCTCCCCACTCAAAAGTTTCCGAATATCCGATCCTTAAGGCAATAAAACCGCCTCAACTCTGTTTTGGCTTCTGCTCTTGATTTTCATTTTGCGTTTGTTGACGGTAATTTTTCTGAGATCACGGGCCACGTCCTGTGCGTTGCCTTCCACTTCCAGGTCAAATTCCGCTTTGCCTCCGGCGTAAAAGCGCTCGTTAACTTCCTTGAGGCCCTTGATTTCTTCTCCCAGCTCGGCCTTGAGATCGTCCAGCGTGTCTTCGTCCAGGCCCGTGACGATCAGCTTGATCGTGGCGGTGTTGGCCAGTTCCTTGGACCAGTTTTCCAATACATCGTCCACCAGTCTTGTGATCAGTTTGGAGGAGGTTTCTTCCGTCAGGGCTTTGTATTCCCCCTTCATTTTGTTGTCGGACTTGGTTTCACTGGCGGTGGTGATGATTTCCCCTGTGTCCCCGTTGATCACCTTGCCGGTGACGACCACCGTGTTCTTGTTCATCTCGATGTTGTAGATGGTGGAGGACTTGCTGTCGGCGCTGACGGTTCCGACGATGATCACCTCCGCGCCGTAGTGCTGCGCCATCCCTCGAATGTCTTTGGCTTCGGAAGCGTCCTTCAGGCGTTCATATTCTCTGTTTTTGCTGGAAACATCCGCGTCTACCAGTTTAAAGTTATGCCGGATCAGATAGTTGGCCATAACCGCTTCGGCCACGGGGTCCTTGAACACCAGCATGACCCGGGGTTTTGATTTGCGCGCCATGATCAAATTGATGGCCATCATCCGGTCGCGCAGTTTTCCGACGCTGACATCCGCCTCGATGACCACCTCGCAGTCCGTTCCGGACTTCTTTTCGGACAGGACTTTATAGGTGTTGATGAAGCCCTTGGATTCCGAAAGAATGCGGTCCATCTTCACCTGAAAATTTTCCACGTTGGTGGTGCTGGTAATCATCACGCCGGTTGCCTGCTCCACGGCATTGCGTTGCGCTTCATCCAGGGCTCTGCTGCAGGCGATATCGATATTTCTCTGGTTGGCGGCCATGCCCTTGGCGGTGATTTTTTTCTGGGCATGAGCCGGGAGGACCATAACAGCCAGGCACAGCATCACAAGAAAGAGGGTCCATTTTTTCATGAAAGTCATCCTTGCGTTTATAAATTTTTGAAGTCATTACGATTATACATACTGAATTTGACCATGGGTGTCAAGTGGAATGCAGGCCATGGCATTCCAGGCCGGACGTCAGTTGCCCGGCCGGAATTCAATGATGACGTTTCCCGGGTTTTCCCCGTTGTAGCTGTAGTTGTCGCACCGCTTCCAGACGCCGAGATCATACCAGAAGCCCAGTTTGTAGTCCTTGGTCTTGATGGTTTTCCCCGCTCCTTTCAGCGCCGTATAGTAGCAGTATTCTCCGTAGTCGTACGGCACCTTATCGGTGCTCTCTCCCCGACCCTTTTCGTTGACGAGCGTGCCGTTGTATTTTTTCATCAGCTTGGCCAGAACGCTTCCCAGGATGTTGTAATAGGTGTGCTCGGCGTTCAGATCTCCCGTGTTGAACTGTTTTTGCGCGTGCACGGATTTAACGATGCCGCCTTTGGACCGGCAGATGATTTTAAAACCGTCGATATAGCCTTCATGCGCGTAGCCGTAGCCGTCTTCACTGCCCGATTTCAGGAAATCTTCGGGAATAGCCGAGGCCGGCCCGTCCGGATACACTTTGAGGATGAAATCAACGATTTTTTCATAGGCGAAGACCGGTTTCCCAAACGCCTGGGAACCGAGCAGGATTCCCAGCGCCGCCACGATCACCCAGAATCTTTTGTATTTCATTGTTTTTCCCTCATTTCTCCCTTTTCGGGATTCGGTATGATTTTGTAAAACCAGCGCCTTTATAAGTCAAGCCAAAACTTGAGATCCGGCCGATGAGAAGCGTCAGGAAGAAAGACCTTCACCGGAACGGATTTCGGAAAAAACGATGAACATTCGAATGTTTTTCGGCCTCTTTTCCGCTTGACGGGGGCGGGCTTTTCTTCTATGATTTGCTTCAATTAAACGTCCGGGTCCGGGAAAGCGGTGCCGCTTCTGCCGGAAACGGACGTTCGGAATAAAGGTCTGGATGTCTATGGACAAACGCTTTAACGATTTGATTCTTGCAGCCATCAAGCAGAGAATTTCGGATCTTCACATCACCGGGGGATATCCGCTGATCTTCCGGCGGGACGGCGTGATTCATTCCGATAAAAACGTGAAATGGACGCATACGGAAATCGACAGGATGGTCAAGGAAATGCTGACCGACCGCCAGCTCTTCACCCTGCAAAAAAGATGGTCCGTCGATTTTGCGATGTCGCTGCAGGAAGTGCGGATCAGGATCAACGCATTCTATACCACGCGGGGGTTGAGTCTGGCCATCCGCCTGCTGCCCGAAACGATTCCGGACGTGACCATGCTGAACCTTCACCCCTCCCTCAACCAGATTCGAGATCTCCGCGCAGGGCTGGTGCTGGTTTGCGGAAGTACGGGATCGGGCAAATCCACCACGATCGCGGCGATCATTGAAGAGATCAACCGCACCCGGGCGGTGCATGTCATCACGATAGAAGATCCGATTGAATACCGGTTCAAGCCCAAGAAAGCGTTTATCGAGCAGCGGGAGGTGGGCATTCACGTGCCGTCTTTCAATCAGGGCCTGTTGGATTCCCTGCGGGAAAATCCGGACATCATTTTCGTCGGAGAGATGCGGGACCCGGATACCATCCGGACGGCACTCACGGCGGCCGAGTCCGGTCATCTGGTTTTCGGAACCCTGCATGCCACAGACGCGGAAGACGCCATTTACCGGATCAACAACTGCGTATCCGGTGAGGGCCAGGAAATCATCCGCTATCAGTTTGCCTCCGCATTTTCCTGGTTGATCGTCCAGCAGCTGGTTCATATTGAGAAAGCGGGCTTCCGCGTACCGGTCCTGTCCATTCTCCGGGGTTCATCATCCGTCCGGAGCAGCATCCGTGAAAACAAGCTGACCCAGCTGGAGACGATCATGCACACCAGCCGGAATGAAGGCATGTTCACGATGGAACTTTACCGCAAGGAGTTTATCGACCGCCTTCCTTCCTTCAATCATCCCTACAAGAGTTTCGGCATGGGAGCGGATTCGTCCAAGGAAAAGGATTACGTCTCATCGCTCATCGATCCCAATGCCGTCCAGAACGTCGTTTACACCGCCAATCTTGACGATGCTCTGATCAAACCGAAGGATAAAAAAGATGAAGATTGGCAGCAGTATGTCGTTCTGGAAGACCATGATGTCGATCTGAAAGATATTTTCGAGCAGTACGATCAATCCGACAACCGGTTCATTTCCAACGGCTCAAAAGGCAAATAGGGTAAGATCCTCAGGGATGCAGGCGCTTTTCGATCCTCGCCTGCCGGACTGCTCTGAAGATAAGCCTTGACCGGAAAGGGTCAAAATAGTAATGATATTAAGGTTTAAATATGTGAGGGAACACATTGGGTTAATACTTTTAGGAGGATAGAGAGATGGCAAAATATCTCTACAACGAGGAGGCCGTCGCGAATCTGAAACTCGGCGATACATCCGTTCTGGATCGCCTGGTTGATTTTGAATCAGCGCGCGCGGCGCATTTAAACAAAGAACATGCCAAGAAGGACAAGCGGATGCCGCTTGACGAGGCGATCGCAACCTTCGTGAAGGACGGGGACATCATTACCGACGGCGGTTTTTCGTACGTACGGACGGCGCACCAGGCTTTTTACGAAATCATCCGTCAGAAAAAAAAGAACCTGCAGATGATCGGCGCACCCAACACCAATCAGAGTTTTTTCATCACCTACGGACTGGTGACCCATTCCCACAGCTCCTATACGGGGGCGGAAATGCGCGGGATCGACAAGGTTTATGACCGGGCGCTCAAAGCCGGCAAGATCACGATTTTATCCGAGTGGAGCCACGGCGGCGTGGCCCAGGGGTTCAAGGCGGCGCAACTGGGCGTTCCGGGATTTTTCAGCAAGCAGATGCTGGGCAGCGACCTGGTTCGCTACAACCCTTATCTCAAGGTGGTGCAGCATCCCCTGAAGGCCGAGAAGGATCCGGCGGTGTTTGTTCCGGCCCTGTATCCCGATCTGGCGATCATCCACTGCCATGCGGCGGACAAGTACGGCAACGCCTACATTTACGGACCCGCCGTGAACGACCTGGCGGTGGCGGCCGCGGCGCGCAAGCTGATCATTACCGCGGAGGAAATCGTTCCCGAAAACGACATTCGCTACAACAAGCAGGGGCAGATCATCCCGTTCTTTTACGCGGACGCCGTGGTCGAAATGCCCTTCGGCGCGCTTCCCGGCAGCATGCCCGGCTGCTATTACTGGCCCAGGCAGTGGTGGGAAAAGTGCATGCGCTTCGGCGGTTCGTCCGAGGAAAACAATCTGGCCTTCTGCAACGAGTGGATCCTGGGGACCAAAAATCAGTACGAGTTCATCGAAAAGCTCGGGGGCGCCCGGTGGATCGCCGAGGCCCGCCGACAAACGAAAGCCGCCGAAGGCGACAATGAAGACATCGATTTCTCGTACGATGAATACACGCTGACCCACGACCCGGGCCGCTACTATTAAGAAGGAGGAAATTATGCGAGACGTAAACGCACCGGCCAATCCGCTGGAGACATTGGCCTATATTATCGCGCAGCAGATCGAAGACCATTCGATTGTTTATATCGGCACGGGAATTCCCATGGTGGCGGGAATCCTGGCTAAGAAGACCCACGCCCCCAATATCACGCTGGTGTATGAATCCGGCGGGCAGGACCCGATCGAGGGCGACATGCCCTGGTCGGTCGGCTGTCCGATGACCTGGCGCAAGTCGCCCACCATCATGGAAATGTCCTATTCGTTTGCGCAGTGCTACAACGGCTATGTGGACATCGGGTTTCTGGGATTCGCCCAGGTGGATATGTACGGCAACGTGAACACCCACATGATCGGCAAGGATTACCATCACCCCAAGGTTCGCCTGACCGGCAGCGGCGGGAACAACGATCTGTCGTCGCTCACCGAAAAAATGGTTCTGGTCGGGCTTCAGACCCCTGACAAGTTCCCGGAGAAGGTTGATTTCATCACCTCCGTGGGATATCTGACTGGTGGAGACTCCCGAAAGGAAGCCGGTCTCATCGGCAACGGCCCCGCCGCGGTCATCAGCCCCTGGGGCGTGTATGACTTTCATCCGGTCAGCAAACGCATGCGGGTCAAATCCCTGACGCCCGGCGTCAACTTCGAACTTGCCCAGCAGCTCACCGGTTTTGAGCTTCTCAAGCCGGAGGGAGCCATTCCCGAAACCCAGTTGATTACGCCCGAATGCCTCAGGGTCATTCGCACCGAAGTGGATCCGCGGGGCGTGTTTACCACCATGCCGAGCTAGCGGCGGACGGGATAAACCGGCCGGAACAGAAAATAATGCCGCAACCGGCAAAGAGATCGCGGGCCCCGTATGGAAAGGGCCCGCGATTTTTCATGGCCCGCAACGCCGAACGAAGGAGATGACAAAATGATTTCACGCATTGACCACGTTTCCATCGCGGTGAAGGATGAGGAAAAGGCGAAAGCCGAGCATTTTTTTCGCGACATTCTGGGGGCGGTTGCAGGAGCCGGCATGGCCGACCCCGTTTCCAGGTTTTTCTGGCAGATTTATTCTCTGGGCGATCTGTCCCGCCTGGAGATCATCTCCCCCACGGAGTCCGGAAGTTTTCTGGACGGTTTTCTGAAACAGAGAGAGGCGGGGGTTCACCATATCACGCTGCAGACGCCGGATATCCGAAAGGCGATGGCGCATCTGGAAGCCCACGGAATTCCTTTTTTCGGATTCAACGAATACCCGGGAGGCGTCTGGAAGGAAATCTTCATTCATCCCCGGCACGGCTTTGGCGTTCTGATTCAAATTGCCGAATTCGAGGCAGACGACTGGCTTTCGGAACAGGTCCGGTTTCCGGCGGGAACGAAATGGCGGGTTGAGAAAAAGGGAAACACAGCGACACTGATCTTCGCTCATCCGGGCGGCGGCAAGGTTACCCTGGAGCTGGGGCGGGAGGATCTGGCAAACTTGGCGAATGAAATCCGGGAACTCCTCGTCTGAGCTTGGCCTTGCCGAGCGGGCGGTTGAGGCACTACCGCCTGCGACCGGAAGCTAGAGGGGATTCCTTTTAAAAAAGGCCATGGCGTCACGATAGCCGGCTTCAATCCGCCGATTCAGGGCGCTTCGTGAAAAATCGCCGCCGGAGCCGGTCGCGCCCGTGCCTTCTTCCCCGATGACCATGGCGCGGTCAATTTTGCGGTGTCGGGTCATCATTTTGTAGCCTCTGTGATTTCGGATCGGGCTGTCGGCCGGGATGGTCCGGTCGATTTCCCTCATCAGGTCTACGAAAGAGTCGTACCGGTCGTACAGTTTCCGGTCCAGGGAGAATTTACCCGAAAAGATCAGATTGTAAAAGCGCTCGGCGGCTTCCGGAATGGTTTTCGGCAGGTCGGCCTGCATGCGGTGGAGTTCGATGACGATCACTTCCCGCTCGATGTCGGGGTTGTCCGCTTCGATCTGCTCCAGGGCGTTCACCGCCTCCCCGACCGGCATATTCATGAAGACGCCGCCGTCCCAGAAAAAATCTTCTCCGATCTGCGTCATGGGAAAAGTGACGGGGAAGCTTCCGCTGGCGATGATGTGATCAAAGGTCAGCTTCATTCGGCTGTTGTCGAAGCGAGACAGCTGGCCGGTTTTGACGTTCACGGCCGTCATAATCAGGCGCGTTTCTTCCGGACGATTGAGCTTTTCCGGATCCACGAAATCCAAGAGCGTTTCCCGCAAAAATGATGTGTCATATAGGCTGCTGTTATGCAGCCAGGCGAATGCGGGCATGAAGAAGAATTCCGGTCTCAGTTGGTACATGCCGGCATTGCCCAGAAAGGAAAGGTTCCGTTCGATCAGGTTGTTTGCGGACCAGGGAAACAGGCCGGTCCAGGAGGAATCGAACAGGGAAGGCCAGGACACGCATAACCGTTCGCGCCAGAGCCGGTCCAGAGCTGTGAGCGGATCGCCTTTTGCACCGACCAGCAGGGCGGCATTGATGGCGCCGATGGACACACCCGCCACGACCCTCGGGCGGAAGCCTTTGCCGCGCTTTTCGTAAAGCGCTTTGACCGCGCCGTACTCATAAGCCCCCAACGCCCCGCCGCCCTGCAAGGAAAGGGCGGTCAGTATCCTGCGGTTTCCTGCTTTTGCCATGAGCCTCCGATGCATCTGTAAAACAGACTGCTATTTTTCTGCCGCCGCGGCTCCCGGATGGGGTGGTCCTTCCACGGACCATCCGCCGCCCATGGCCTTGTACAGATTGACGAGGGCGTGAAACAGACTGCCGCGGGTCTGGATATAGTTCAGTTCGATGTTGAAGAGATTGCGCTCCGCATCGAGGACTTCCAGGTTGCTGCTGTATCCGTTTTCGTAGCGCAGAAGCGCGAGGTCCCGATAATTGCGCAGGGCGGTGAGCTGGTTGAACTGGGCGTCCAGCTGAATTCTGGTCCGGTTCTGGTCCACGAGGGAATCTTCCACTTCCCGAAACGCTGTCTGGATGGTTTTGACGTAATTCAGAAGCGCCTGCCGCTGAAGGGCTTCGGACGCCTTGACCTGTCCCCGGATGCGCCCCGCCGTAAAAATGGGAACGGTGACGCCCGCGCCGAGGTTCCAGATCTGGGCAGACCCTGTAAACAAATTGGAGAGGTCTGCGCTGGCGACGCCGTACATTCCGGTGAGCGATACGGAAGGGAAGTAAGCCGCTTTGGCGACGCCGATCCGGGCGTTGGCGGAAATCAGATCCTGCTCCGCCTGCCGGATGTCCGGCCTCTGCTCCAGAAGATCCGACGGCAGTCCAGCCGGAACAGGGGGCAGGTTCAGCTGGTCGATGGTCAATCCGCGGGCAACGGGGCCGGGATTGCGACCCAGAAGAAGGTTCAGGGCATTTTCCTGCTGGGCGATGCTCTTCTCGATCCGGGGAATCGTGGCGCGTGTGTTCTCGTATTCGGATCGCATCTGGCTCAACTCCAGCTCCGAGATCACGCCGGCGTCATAACGCATCTTGTAGATGTTCAGGGATTCTTCCCGGATTTTGAGCGTGTCCCGGGAAATCTCCAGCTGCCGGTCCATGTCCCGCAAATCGATATAGGCGCCGGCAACGGCCGCCGACAGGGACAGTAAAACGGCGCGATGGGCGTTCTCGCGGGAAAGGAGATCCGCCCGGGCCGCTTCGGTCGATCGCCTCAGTTTCCCCCAGAGATCGATTTCCCAGCTCGCGTTGAGAACGGCCTGATAATTGGGATACGGATTGGACACGCCGGCGGGCCAGGGGGCGTACCCCTGCTCCGTGGCCTGCTGCCTCGAGGCGGATCCGGACGCCTGCGCCTGGGGGAAGAGTTCTCCCCGGGCCGCGATATAGCGCCCGCTGTATTCCTCCATCCGGGCCGCCGCGATGAGCACATCCTTGTTTTCCTTGAGGGCCGTCTCCATCAGGCCGTCGAGGACGGGGTCACGAAACTGTTCCCACCATTTCAGGTTGATCATCGCCTGCGCCTGACCGTCTTCAAAGCGCCATTTGTCCGGAACGGAAACCTCCGGACGCCGGTAGTCCGGGCCGACGGCGCAGCCGGTGATGAGGAGGACGAAAGAGAAAAGGAAGAGCTTTCTAATCATGCTTCTCCTCCTCTCCCGGCGGCCGCGGGGATAAAGCCTCCGTTTGTGCCTCTCCTTTTTGCTTTCCGGAATCGCCGAATTTTTGCGTCAGCTTTTCCAGCAGAAAGTAGAACATCGGAATGAAGAAAACGGCGATCAGCGTCGCGCCCAGCATTCCTCCGATGACGCCCGTGCCGATGGAGTGGCGGCTGTTGGCGGAAGCGCCGCTGGCGACGGCCAGAGGGACGCAGCCGAGGATGAAGGCCAGGGAAGTCATGACGATGGGGCGCAGGCGCATTTTCGACGCCTGGACGGCCGCGTCATAGGCGTTGAGTCCCTGTCCCCGCTTCAGCACGGCGAATTCGATGATCAAAATGGCGTTTTTCGCGGCCAGGGCGATCAGCGTGATGAGGCCGATCTGGAAGTAGATGTCGTTTTCCTGCCCCCGAAGCCAGATGGCCAGAAGGGCGCCGCAGATGGCAAAAGGCACGGCCATGAGAACGCCGAAGGGCAGGGACCATTTTTCATACTGGGCGGCCAGGATGAGGAAAACCATGATCAAACCGAAGACGAACACCACGGCTGAAGTCCCGCCCGCCTGCTTTTCCTCGAAAGCCTCCCCGCTCCAGGCGTAGCCGAAGTCTTCGGGAAGAACTTCCGCCGCGACCCGTTCCATGGCCGCAATGGCATCGCCGGAGCTGTAGCCGGGGGCGGGATTGCCGATGATCTTGGCCGCCGGGAAATTGTTGAACCGCGTGACCAGATCCGGGCCGGTGGTGTCCTTTTTCTTCACCAGGGCTTTCAGGGGCACCATATTGCCGTTTCGGGAGCGGACATAGATCTGGTCCATGTCCCCGGGCCTGGAGCGGTATTCAGGTTCCGCCTGAAGAATGACCTGCCACAGACGGCTGAATTTCGTGAACTGGCTGACGTAGGCGGAGCCGAAAAGGATCTGGAGCGTATTGTAAACGTCTTCCACCGGAACGCCCAGGTTTTCCGATTTTTCCCGGTCCACATCCACCAGAAGCTGCTGGGAATGGACGTCCAGAAGGGTTGTTACGCCCTCGAGTTCAGGCTGTTTTTTTGCCCGGGCCACGAAATCCCTGGTAAGGCTTTCCATTCGGGTCATATCCCCCGTTCCCCGGTTCTGGACCCAGAATTCAAAACCGGCGGTGGTTCCCAGGCCGGGGATGGACGGCGGGTTCATCGGCAGGGCAAACCCCTCCCGAAGGCCGAGAAACATTTTGGAGGTTTGATCGATGATCGCCGGCGCCTGCAGTTCCTTTTTCTTGCGTTGTTCATAGTCCTTAAGGGAAATGAACTGCAAGCCCGCGTTGGTTTTAAGCTGGCTGTCCAGAAGACTGAAGCCGTCCACTTCCACGACATCTTCAACAGCCGGTTGCTTTGCGAAGATGCCTCTGACCTTTTGATTCAGATCCTGGGTGCGGTCCAGACTGGCGGCATCGGGCAAAATGGAGACGCCGAGCAGGTAGCCCTGATCTTCCAGGGGTACGAAGCTCGTGGGGATATGCTTGAACAGACCGATCACGCAGGCAATCATGACGATAAAGAGGCAAAGGCCCACGGCGGCCCGCTTGATCGCCAGCTGCACCACCCTGGAGTAGCCTTCCGTCAGGCTTGCGAATTTTGCCTCGAACTGCCGGAAAAACCGGTTTTTAGGACCCTTCTGGGGTTTCAACAGGAGGGCCGCCATGGCGGGGGACAGCGTCAGGGCGACGATTCCCGAAAAGATGACGGAAATGGCGATAGTGATGGCGAACTGCTTGTAAAGCTGCCCTGTGATGCCGCCTAGAAAAGCGACGGGGATGAAAACGGCGCAGAGAACGAGCACGATGGCGACGACGGGTCCCGTAACCTCTTCCATGGCCTTCTTGGCGGCTTCTTTGGGAGGCAGGTTGAATTCCCTCATATTGCGCTCCACGTTTTCGATGACGACGATGGCGTCGTCCACGACGATGCCGATAGCCAGAACCATGCCGAAGAGGGTCAGCATGTTGATGGAGAATCCGAACAGCATCATGCCGGTGAAGGTTCCGATGATCGAGACGGGAACGGCCAGAATGGGAATGACGGTGGCGCGGAGGCTCTGCAGGAACAGGAAAACGACGATGATGACGAGCAGGCACGCTTCAAAGAAGGTTTTGACGACTTCCTTGATGGAGGCCCGGACAAACTTGGTCGTGTCCATGGCGATTTTGTAATCGATGCCGTCGGGGAAGCCGGTCTTCAGCGTCTTGAGGGTTTTTTCCACCTGCGCGGAGACTTCCAGGGCGTTGGCGCCGGCCTGCTGATAAACCGCGATGATCGTCGTGTTCTTTCCGTTCATACGGCAGCGGACGCTGTAGTCCTTTTTGCCCAGTTCGGCCCGGCCGACATCCTTGAGACGGACGATGGCGGCGCCCTGGGCATTGGTCCGAAGGATGATATTTTCAAACTCCGAAGCCTCGATCAGCCTTCCCTTGGTGGTCACGGAAAAAGTCTGCTCCACCCGCCCCTTGGTCGGCGACTGGCCGATTTTTCCCACGGCGAACTGCTGGTTCTGGTTCCGGACGGCATTGGCCACGTCCGAAGCCGTGATGCCCAACTGGATGAGACGGTCCGGCTTCAGCCAGATGCGCATGGCGTAGTCGGGACTGCCCATGATCGACGCTTCGCTGGCACCGGGGATGCGCTTGATGGCGTCGAGGATGTACAGGTTGGCGTAATTGGCGACGTAATTGTCGTCGTAGCGGTCGTTGGGGGAATAAATGCCGATGATCATCAAAAAGCTGCTGGATTTCTTGCTCACGATGACGCCCTGTTGCGTAACCGCCTGCGGGAGCTGGGGCAGGGCTTGATTGACGCGGTTCTGGACGTCCACCTGGGCCAGCGAAGGATTCGTGCCGATGTTGAAATAAACGTTGAGATCCATCATGCCCGCGCTGGAGCTGGTGGAGGTCATGTAGATCATGTTGTCCGCACCGTTGACCTGCAGTTCGATGGGGGCGGCGATGTTCTGGGAGATGACGTCGGCGCTGGCGCCCGGATAGGTTGCCGAAACGGTGACGACCGGGGGCGTGATGTCCGGGTACTGGGCGATGGGCAGATTTTTCATGGCCACCAGCCCCGCGATGACGATCACGATGGAGATGACGGAGGCAAAAACGGGGCGGTCGATGAAGAAATGGGAGATCATGGATAAGCCTCTTATTTCTTCGCCGGCGGCGCCGGTGACGGCTTTGCTCCCGTGGCAGCGGCGCTTCGGCCGGCCGGGGTCCGACTGATGGCAACGGGCGCCCCGG
>DAOTJI010000080.1:0-12424 GCA_035448625.1 Smithellaceae bacterium
AATGGTGCCCCTGGCGCGAGTCGAACGCGCGGCACACGGATTAGGAATCCGTTGCTCTATCCTGCTGAGCTACAGGGGCAACCCTTGGTTGAGGTTCCCGAAGGATTCGGCGATTTAACACTCTTTGCCGGAGCTGTCAACCTCCGGCGCTTTCACGCGCTCGCAAACTCCTTCAGGTGCGTTTCCAGCAGGCGGTCTTTGCTGAAATTCGCCAGCTTTAACTTTTCAGGCTTGGTCCCCGCAAAGGCACATTTGGGCACGAGCCCGATCAGCTCCGACTCCAGAATCCGAACGCCCCGTTCGGCGGCAAGGGCCTCCACCCGCTCATAGACCTCTTTCAGCGGCGTTTCCTTGCAGTTGGTCACATTCATGGAAACCTGTGCCAGATGCCTGCTTTTCAAAATGACGCCGATGGCGCGCACATGCGGCAGACCGCCGTTTTTTTCCCGAATGAGCGAGGCGATTTTTCGCGCCAGCCTCAAATCATCGCTGTTCAAGTTGATGTTGTAGGCCACCAGCGGTTCGCGAGCGCCGACGGCCGTTGCGCCCGCACTCGGATTGAAGACGGGCTTGCCGACATCGGGCGCGTCGCCGGGGCTGGACATCTTGTCCGCCAGCGCCTCGTACCCGCCGCGACGGACATCCGCGAGCTCCCTGCGCTCAGGGATCAGCGCCGCGTGGCCGTAAAAATAAACCGGCACGCCGAAGCGTTCGAACAACCGGCGGCCGAAGAGGTGCGCCAGATTCACGGCGTCTTCCATTTTTGTCTTTCCCAGGGGAACAAAGGGAACCACATCCACCGCCCCCAGCCTGGGATGGACGCCAAGCTGCCGGCGCATATCGATGACCTGCAGTGCCTGACCCGCCGCCGCCAGCGCCGCCGCGAGCACGTCTTCCGGCTTCCCCAGAAACGTGAAAACACTCCGGTTATGATCGCTGTCACCGCTGTAATCGATCAGGCGAATCCCACCCGACGCCTTTAGTACACGGGCGATCGAATCGATCTTTTCTTCGTCGCATCCTTCGCTGAAATTCGGCACACACTCGATGATTTTCATTTCTATACCTGATAAAATTTTAATACGGGCAGCTCCACACAGGTCAGTCTCCCGCCGTACACCGCGCCCGTGTCGATGCCGACCTTGTTTTCGGCCACCAGTGGCTCGTGGAAATGCGTATGTCCGAAAACCACGCGCCGACCGAAATCGGCTTCGGAATCGATAAACTCCCACCGAATCCACAGCATATCTTCAACAAACTGTTCGGCCAGGGGTATTCCCGGGCGCAAACCTGCGTGGACAAACAAATCCTGATCCGTTTCGTAATACAACCGCAACGTTTCAAAAAAACGCAGATGCCCGGCGGGAATTTTCCCCTTTCGGACGCGCGGGGAATCCGAAAGCAGGATTTCGTAATTCCTAAGCGTCGCCCATCCCCCGTTCATCCAATACAGTTCCTCATTTTCGCCTTCCAAAAAGTCCAGGAGCATGGCTTCATGATTGCCGCGGAGGCAGACCACGTTTGCATAGGTTTCACCAAGCCCCAAAACGCAATCGACCACGCCCCTGCTTTCACTGCCGCGGTCGATGTAATCGCCGATAAAAACCAGGGTGTCTTCTGCCGGATCGGCCGGAATCTTCTGCAGAAGTCTTTCGAGCTGACCCAGGCAACCGTGGACGTCACCAATGGCGAATGTTCTCATGACCCGCCGCCTTCCTGAGCGGCCGCCTAATCCAGAAGGGCCGCCGTAAAATCTCCGCTGTCAAAGGGCCGCAGGTCCTCCAGCCCCTCGCCGACACCGATAAAGCGAACCGGAAGGCCCAGTTCACCGGCGATGCGCACCACCACTCCGCCTTTGGAAGTGCCGTCCAGCTTGGTCAGCACGATGCCGGTTGCCCCGATTTCCTCCTGAAACATTTTGGCCTGGATGACGGCGTTCTGGCCCGTGGTGGCGTCCAGCACCAGCAGGATTTCATGCGGAGCTCCGGGCAGCTCCCTGCTGATGACTCTTTTGACTTTTTTGAGTTCTTCCATCAGATTGGTCCGGGTGTGCAGGCGACCGGCGGTATCCACGATCACCACACCGTTAAAACCGGCTTTGATTTTCCCGGCGGCGTCAAAAACAACGGCCGCGGGATCGGCGTTCATTTTCTGCTTGATGATGGGCGCGCCCACGCGCCGGCCCCAGACCTCCAATTGTTCAATGGCCGCCGCACGGAAGGTATCGGCGGCAACCAGGAGGACCTCGTGACCGTCGCGGCGCAGCATATGGGCCAGTTTGCCGATGGTGGTGGTTTTGCCGCTGCCGTTGACGCCGACGGCCATGATTACAAACGCCTCATCCTTGGGAACGGCCAGCGGTTTTTCCATCCTGCGCAAAATGGCGATCATCCGCTCCTGCAAAACTTTTTTGATCTGCGACGCGTCGGAAAGCTCCTTGCGCTTGACCCGCTGCTTGACGTCTTCAATGAGATCCAAAGTAAACTGCGGGCCCATGTCCGCCGAAATCATCAGCTCTTCCAGTTCGTCGTAGAGGGCCGGATTCAATTCCCTTTTGCCGAAAACGAGCTGATCCAGATTTTTGGTGAGAGCGTCCCGGGTCTTGGTCAGCCCCGCTTTGAGTTTGTCGAATAAACCCACTTTCTTTGTATTCCTTTCTGCAAACCTCCCCGCCGGAAAATAAAAGGACCGCCGCACGGCCGACAGGGGAAAAACATTGCGGCTTTCAGGATTCATAGCGGCTTTCGCCGCCAAAGTAAAGAAATGGATGATTTTCTAAAGGAAAGGGCGGGGATTTGCCGCGGTGCGCCGCGAAAAACCCCCACCCGCCGGAAAAACGGACAGGGCCCGGATGACGTCCGCTTCTATCCCAGCGAACGGATTCCGGAAAGGCCCGCAGCCGATCAGGGCCGCGGGTCGAAGATCGTTCTATTTGAAAACCGGCCGCTGGGGCATCAATTTGATGTACTTGATTTCCGCCTTGGTCTCCTCGTACTGAAATCCCAGGATGTCCCGCATGGAAATCATGCCCACCACCTTTTTGCCGTCCGCAATCGGGATATGGCGGATCTTTTTATTTCTCATCGTGTTGATCGCATAATCCAGATCGTCGTCCATCGAAGCGATGGCGACCTCATGGGTCATGATATCCCCCACTTTTTTGCTGCTGCAGTCATCCCGGCGCGCGAAGCACTTGCGTACGATATCTCTTTCCGTAATAATGCCGATCAGATCATCTTTTTCATCCGTTACGGGAAGCGCCCCTTTATCGTGCTGAATCAGCTTCTGGATCGCCGCGGAAATGAATTCGTCCGCCCCGACCGTGATCAATGATTGACTTTTGAATCCCGTGGCTTTCAACATGTCCCGAATCTTCATTTCTCTCCCCCCTTGTCCAATACAAAAAAGTTGCTCAACAGCAGGTTAAAAATCCTTATCGGAATAAAAATGCTTTTCATGCCGGCATGGAAAACATCGTCGGCCCCCGAAATTTCCCGTGTTTCATATCACCCATTTTTCCCTGAAATCAAGCATTTTCTTCGGTGCAGCGCAAAAAGAGAAACTGCGGGACATCCTGAAAAACGGTCGGCCCTTCACCGAGCCCCGACCTGCCGACGGGCTTTGCGGACCGGGCTGAAAAAAGGGATTAATTGAGCGTGACGGATACCAGGGACGATATTCCCTGCTTTTGCATGGTCACGCCGAAGAGCGTATCGGCGACTTCCATCGTGCTCTTGTTGTGCGTGATCATGATGACCTGTGAATTGGCCGCGACATCGCGGATCAGGCGGTTGAAGAGGTTGGTGTTTGCGTCGTCGAGCGCCGCGTCCACTTCATCCAGAATCAGGAAGGGCGACGGACGGTACAGCAGAATGGCGAAGATCAGCGCGATCGCCGCCAGGGATTTTTCACCGCCGGACAAAAGGCTTACGCTCTGCGCTTTTTTGCCCGGTATCTGAATGTCGATGTCCACGCCGGTTTCCAGAAGATCGCTTTCATCGGTCAGGAGAAGCTCTCCCCGCCCGCCGGGGAAAATGTGGGCAAAGGTTTTCTTGAAGCATTCGTTGACGGCGGCAAAGGTTTCGGAAAACCGTTCACGGGAGATCTTATTGATCCGGGTGATGGTCCTCTGCAGCGACGCCAGCGACTCGTTGAGATCGGCCAACTGCGTCGTCAGAAACTGGTTGCGCTGGTCCAGTTCGGCGTATTCGTTGAGCGCCAGGAGGTTCACTTCGCCGAAATTTTCGATGGTCTGCTTGTCCTTTTCCAGCAGGGCGCCGAGTTCGGTGATTTTTTCATCCGCCATCATCTCAAAATCCGCCATGAGAGAGGCGAGATCGACCTGGTGCTTTTCCGCGACCGCGTTTTGGAGGTTTTCAAGGTTCAGCACCCCCTCGCGGCACTGCATTTCCAGCTCGCTTTGCTGCCGGTGCAGCTCGTCCATTTTTCTCTTGATGTCGCGGATTTCATTTTCCTGAACTTTGAGCCGCTCATCGTCCCCGGCCCGCTTTTCCCTCAGTTCGCCGAGAACCGCTTCACAGGACGCCAGTTTTTCGTAAAGGGTCTTGAGCGTCTCCGTGTCCGCCTCGACGGCGGCGGCAAGACCGGTCATCTGCCGTTCGCAGGCCGCGATGTCCTCCCGCTTTCGCGCGGCTTCGCTTTCGCTTGCGGCGAGATCGTTTTGCACCCGCGCGATCGTCCGCAAATCCGCTTCCTTCTTTTCCGCCAGCGCGGCCAGCAGAACTTTTTTCTCCGTGAGCCGCTTTTCCTGGGCGTCAATGGCTGCACGAGACTGCTGGCGGCGGCTGTTGAAGCCGGAGATGATTTCGTTGAGTTCCTTCTCCGCCGCTTCCTTCACCAGGATTTCCGCCTCGAGCTCCTGCAGCTTCTGCCGGGCCTGGGCCTCCTCCGTCTTGATGTTCCGGCGGTTGAACTCCAGAACGGCGATTCTCTGCTTGAGCCTTTCCGATTCATCGCCGAAGCGCTCCAGATCCTTCTTCCGGCTGTGGGCATTCATTTCCAGTTGATGTTCGCTGTTTTTCAGCCGCGCAAGCTCTTCGTCCCACCGGGCAATCGACGCCGCCAGTTCTTTCTTGTCCCGCATGCGGTCGTCGAGCTCGCCGGAAAGCTTTTTGACTTCCCTTTCCAGCTCCGCGATTTCCCGCTTGGTGGCCAGCAGGCTTTTTTCCACCGCCGATCCGCTGCCGCCGGTCAGGACGCCGTTGGGGCTGATGGTATCCCCCTCGGGGGTCACGAAGGTCCCCCGAAAACCGTTTTTCTTCCAGAGAGTGATACCGGTTTCAATGGAGGGCGTCAGGAGAACATCGCCCAGCAGGCAGTCGGCGATCTTTTTGAATTCCTCCTGGACGACGACTTTGTGCAGCAGGGGCTCCGCTTCCTGAAGATGCTCCTCGCTGTAAGTCTGGGCGCTCCCGCCGCGCAGCTCCACCGGCACGAAACTGCCCCGGCCCAGCTTGTAACTTTTCAGATAATCAATGGCACGGACGCCTTCTTCCTGATTCTTCACCACGACATACTGCAGTTTGTCGCCCAGCACCGCTTCCACGGCAGATTCATATTCGCGGGGAACGTCGATGTGGTCGGCCACGACGCCGTAAAACGCGTCGGAGCCGTCCTGCTTTTCAATGACCTTCTTCACGCCCTCATTGGACCATTTGAAAGCGGCCTCAAATTCCGCAAGCGACTGCAGCCGCGATGATTTGGCGCCCGCTTCTTCCTTGACCTCAAGGATGCGCTCCTCGACGGCCTGCAGGTCCGACTTGGCTTTTTCCAGCGCATCGACGGCCGCTTCTTTCTCTTTGGCGACTTGCGCGATTTGCTCTTCTTCCTCCGCCAGCCCGCCGGCCAGCTCCTGCATCTTCCGCGTCAAATCGGCAAGCCGGCCTTTGTCCTCGTCGATTTCCCGGATTTCCCTCTCTTCCCGCCGCCGGAAATCCTCCATGCCTTTCTTCAGTCCCGCGACGGCGTTTCCGAATTTGGCCAGGTCCTGCATCACGTCGATGTAGCGGATTTTTTGCTCCTCCAGCCGGGCGTTGATGTCCCGGTCGGCTTCCAGCAGGCCCTGAACTTCACGTTCGCCTTCTTCCAGTTCCTGCTGCAAAAGGGTCATCTGCCGCAGGAGGTCTTCGGATTTCTTTTGCAGATTGCCGATCTCGGCGGCGAGACTCTCCTTCTTCCGGCCCATCTCTTCAATCTCGGACAGATTTTTCTGCTTGCGCTCCGAGGCTTCCGCCATTCGGCGGCGGGAAAACTCCACATTCTTTTCCTTGATGTTGATGGAATTCTTCACCTCGTAAAGCTCCGTCTGGCGAAGGCCGATCTGCTCATCCTTCTCCAGGAGGGCCGCTTTCATCTCCTGCAGCGCGGATTCCCTGGATTCCATCTGCGCCCCGACCGCGTCCGCCTGCCCGGCGATCCTCGCCCGCTCTTCCTGCAGGGAGGCGTTCTTTCCGGCCAGTCTGGCGTAGCCCTGCCTCGACAGCGCGATCTCGGTTTCCTTCATGCGCTGCTTCACGGCCTTGTACTGTTCCGCTTTTTTGGCCTGGCGGGTAATGGCGTTGAGTTGGGTTTTGACTTCCTTGTGAATATCGTTCAGGCGCAGGATGTTCTGCTTGGTGGCCTCCATCCGGCGAACGGCGGTTTCCTTGCGGCTTTTATATTTGGACACGCCGGCTGCATCTTCGATGAAGAGCCGGCGGTCTTCCGGCTTGGCTTCCACCAGATTGGCAACGGCCCCCTGCTCGATGAGCGAATAGGTCCTGGCCCCGACGCCCGTGCCCATGAAGAACTCTTTCACGTCCAGCAGGCGGCAGGGTACCCGATTGATGCAATACTCGCTTTCACCGTCCAGAATGGTTTTTCGAGAAATGGAAACTTCCGTCAATTCACCGTAAACGCCCGGAAAGGACGAGCCGTCGCGCTCCAGCGTCATGACCACTTCCGCCATGCTCACGGGAGCCGCGTCCTCGCTGCCGTTGAAGATGACGTCGTCCATCTTCTTCCCGCGCAGCGCCTTGACCCGTTGTTCGCCCATGACCCAGCGAATCGCGTCGACCACGTTCGATTTTCCGCAGCCGTTGGGTCCGACCACCGCGTTGACGCCGCGGGAAAATTCGATCACGACCTTGTCGCGGAAGGATTTGAACCCTGTTATTTCAAGACGTTTCAGTTTCATCAGCCATCTTCAACGGAAATACTTGTAAATTTTGAAGAAGCCTAACAAAAGAAAATACCTTTGTAAAGGGAAAATACAACAAAATGTATTTTCCGGAAAACTTAACCACAATATATAGTGCTTTGACCGGAAAATGACGCCATAGAGACGGGATGAAAAAACCGCTGCTCCGATGCCCGTCTCAAAAGAGGCCTTCCAGTTTTCGGCCGCAGGAGGGGCAACGCTGCTCCGAAAGAAAATCATCAAGAATTCTAAATCCATAGCGTCGGATCAACAGCTTGTTGCAGTTTGAACAGAAAGTGTTTTCCCCCTCGTCCCCCGGCACATTGCCGGTGTAAACATGAAGCAAGCCTGCTTCTTTTCCGATCGCACCGGCAAGCCTTAGGGAAGAAACGGGAGTGGGAGGGGTTTGAATCATCCGGAACTGCGGGTGGAACCGGCTGATATGCCAGGGGGTTTCCGCCCCGAGGGTCCGGATGAAAGAGGCGATGTCCTTTAATTCACGGGCGGAATCATTCAGGCCGGGAATCAGAAGCGTGGTGACTTCCACCCAGATGCCAAGGTCTTTCATTTTTTTGAGACTGTCCAGAACGGGAGAAAGTCTGGCGCCGCACTGCTTTTTATAAAACGCCTCCCTAAAGGATTTCAAATCCACGTTGGCGGCGGCAAGGTACGGCGAGACCAGCTCCAGGGCTTCGGTCGTCATATAACCGTTGGTGACGAAAAGGTTTTTCAATCCTTCCGTAGCCGCGATCTTCATAATTTCCAGAGCGGTTTCCAGGTAAACCGTCGGCTCCGTGTAGGTATAGGCGACGGTTTGGCACTTCATTTCCTTAGCCCGCCGGACGATCATCTCAGGCGGCACTTCTTCCCCCATGATCATGAGCGTGGAACGGGGCATTTGGGAAATTTCATGATTCTGGCAGAACGAGCAGGAAAAATTGCAGCCGACGGTGGCGACCGAATAGGAACGCGAGCCGGGATACACATGAAAAAAGGGTTTTTTTTCAATCGGATCGACATGCTCGGCAATCATGGTTCCGAAAACAAGGGAATACAAGACGCCGTCCCGGTTTTCCCGGACACCGCACAGGCCGCGCCGGTTTGGCGTAATGTTGCACCGGTGGGCGCAAAGCCCGCACCGAACACCGGACCCGTCCGTCTTCTCATAAAGCAGCGCTTCACGGATCATCGCCCGCCCCCCCTCAGCATGCCCCGGACGGCTTCCGGAGCGGCAGCCCGCGCTTTTGCCTTGAGTTGAAAAGAATTCATCACGGGCTCTTGGATGGTCCGATACGTGTAGTGAACGGCAAACACCATCCCTACATACGCCCCCAGCGGATTTTTCCTCATGGGAAGAAGGTCTTCCAACCCCGGCGCCAGATCATACGCCGGACCGGGAAGGCACAGCACGGAACCCCAGCGAATCCGGGCGCCGGACATGGTTTGGTAAACCAGAGACCTCATTTCTCCAATGGAAAAAAAGCGCGCCTCAGATCCCTCGGGAAAACCAAAAAGTCGGCGCAGGACCTGCTTGGTCCCGGCCGGGGTATGCCGGTTCAAAAAACCGATAAAGACGCGGTTGCGGCTGACCCGCACCGCCTCCGCAATCGCTTTTTGCGGATCCGCGCAATGCTGCAGGCCGCCGGTCAGGGTGACGATATCGAATTGATTGTCCGAAAAAGGAATGTCGGCCGCATCGCCCAAAACCAGTTCGCACGATTCGCCGAGCCGCATCCGGGTCGCATCCAGCGCGGCCGGAAACGGATCCATTCCCGTGAGCAGGCATTTTTTCTTCCCAAACAGGCTCAGCGTGTCTCCGCTCCCGCAGCCCACGTCCAGGACGGATTCCCCGGCAACGGGAACGGCCAGATCCAGAATCAATTTTTCCTTGAGCGAATCCAGGCTCAGACCCCTGCGGCTCGGATGCGCGTCTTTGGATTTCCCTTCGCCAGGCGATTCGAAGAACATGGAACCCCCACCCTCGTCGTAACGGTTCAGCCGCCGATGTCCGACATGTCCCGGTGGCATTTTTTGAGGTGTCTGTCCGTGCAGTCCAGATCGTGCTTTTCGGGTTTGAAACGGACGGCCTTGCGGATCAGCTCGTCTAACTCTTCGTCGCTGCACCTCCGTTCAAGCGCCGCCTTCAAATCGACTTCCTCTTCCTTGAGCAGGCAGGCGCGCAGCTTGCCGTCCGCCATCAGGCGCAGGCGGTTGCAGGTCGCGCAGAAATGGTCGCTGACCGGATTGATGAATCCGATTTCGCCGCGGCCTTCCTCCAGCTTGTAGAGTCTGGCCGGCCCGTCCGTTTTATGCTTCTTGCCTTGAAGGGGCAAAAGCCGGAAATGACGGCCGATGGTTTCCAGCAGTTGACGGTTCGGCAGGAAATCCTCCGCGTGGCCCGTGTTGACCGGGCTGACCGGCATGATTTCGATAAAACGGATCTGGAAGGGTTTGGTCAGCGCCAGTCTCGCGAAATCCAGCACCTCGTTGTCGTTGAATCCCCTGACGATCACGGTGTTGATTTTGATGGGAGAGAAGCCCGCCTTCTCCGCCTCGGCAATTCCGCGAAACACGTCTTCGAGGTTTCCGCCCCGCGTGATCTCGGCGTACTTCTCCCCGTCCAGGGAATCCAGACTGATGTTAATCCGGGTAATGCCGGCGTTGAAAATTGCGTCCGCGTATTTCTCCAGCAGGATGCCGTTGGTCGTCAGACTGATGTCCTCGAGGCCCTTTATTTTCTTTAAAGCCGCGGCAAATTCGACAAAACCGCGGCGGACCAGCGGTTCGCCGCCGGTCAATCTCACCTTGACAAACCCCAGGGCCGTCGCCCGGGAAACCACGCGAAGAATCTCTTCGTACCGGAGAATGTCTTCATGTCCTTTGAGTGAAATCCCTTCCTTGGGGCGGCAATATGTGCAGCGCAGATTGCAGCGGTCGGTGACGGAAATCCGAAGATAATTGATGTCCCGGTTGTATGGATCCAGCATGATGTCACACCAATGCTCCTTTACCTTACTGACTGACGTTCAATAACACAAACCGCCCGACAAAACAACTTTCGCTTTACCCCAACGCCTTCACCGGAACGGCGTTTCCCCATGGAAAGACGGGCCCTGCAAGCGCAGATACAGGTCCGGGATGATTTTCCGGCGCGGCCGCGCGCCGGACTTTCAGATCCGAAACAAGTTCTTGACACGACGTTCTTTCTCGTCTAAACAAAAGTCAAAAGCGCTTCCTGCCTGCCATCGAGCCGTCGATCACGTCAGCGCAAGGTAAAATCATTCGGAGCCGTCCATGGACAAAGTGCCGATCACCAAAGAGGGTTTTGATAAATTAAAAAAGGAACTGGAGACGGTGAAAAACGTTTTCATTCCGGAAAACATCCGGGACATCGAAGTCGCCCGGGCGCACGGAGATCTGTCGGAAAACGCGGAGTACGCGGCGGCCAAGGAACGGCAGTCCTATCTGCACGGCAAACTCCAGGAGCTGGAAAACAACCTGGCTTCCTGCAATATCATCGCCTTGAAAAGCGTCCCCCGAGACCGGGTGGTTTTCGGCTGCTTCGTCACGATCGCCGACAGCGAGGGGGAAGAGATCAAATACCAGCTGGTCGGCCCCTTTGAATCGGACATCAACCAGAATAAAATATCCGTGACCTCGCCCATCGGCAGAGCGCTGGTCGGCAAAGGCATCGATGCCGAAATCACGGTCAACACGCCCGGCGGAACCCGCAATTTTCAGATCATCGACATTTCGGTCGAATAGCGCAACGGGACATCATAAAAAAAGGCAGCCTTGAAAAACAAAGCTGCCTTTTTTTGCCTTTATAATAGACAGATCAGATCTGCGACATCTTGTCCGCGACGCTGATCCGGTTGACCGCCCGAAGGAGAGCCAGGCGCATTTTTTCATAGTCGCTGTGCTCCTTGGCCAACTGAGCCAGACTGGCTTCCGCTTTTTCTTTGGCTTTGACCGCCCGGTCCTTGTCGATGGCGTCGGCTCTTTCCGCCGTTTCGATCAAAACGGTGACCTTGCTGCCCGTCACCTCCGCGTAACCGGTGTTGACGGCATAGTAGGTTTTCTTGCCCTCGGTCATGTAGTAGAGTTCTCCGATGTCCACGGACGTCAGGAAGGGTTCATGGCCTCTCAATACGCCGAATTCTCCTTCCGTGCCCGGAATCGTCACTTCATCCACTTTCCCGGAAAAAACCATCTTTTCCGGCGTTACCACTTCTAGAATCAATTCATCCGACATGGAAATCCCCGTTCATTAGGCGGAAAGCTTCTCGGCTTTCTCGATTGCTTCTTCAATGCCGCCGACCATGTAAAAGGCCTGCTCCGGCAGATCATCATGTTTGCCTTCCAGAATTTCCTTGAAGCCTCTCACGGTATCGGCCACGGAAACGAACTTCCCTTCGGTGCCGGTGAACTGCGCGGCGACGAAGAAGGGCTGAGACAGGAACCTCTGGATTTTGCGGGCGCGGCTGACGGTCTGTTTGTCGGCTTCGGAGAGTTCATCCATGCCGAGAATGGCGATGATGTCCTGCAGGTCTTTGTATTTCTGCAGCGTCACCTGCACCTGGCGGGCCACCTGGTAATGCTCCTGGCCCAGAACGTTCGGGTCGAGAATACGCGAGGTGGAATCCAGCGGATCCACGGCGGGGTAAATACCGAGTTCGGCGATCGGACGGGACAAAACGACGGTTCCGTCCAGATGCGCAAACGTGGTGGCCGGAGCCGGGTCGGTCAGGTCGTCGGCGGGCACGTAAACGCACTGCACGGCCGTAATGGAGCCTTTGGTGGTCGAGGTGATGCGTTCCTGAAGCTCCCCGAGGTCCGAAGCCAGGGTCGGCTGATAACCGACGGCGGACGGCATGCGGCCCAGCAGCGCGGACACTTCGGAACCGGCCTGGGTGAAACGGAAAATGTTGTCGACGAAGAAGAGCACGTCCTGACCTTCCACATCGCGGAAGTATTCCGCGGCCGCAAGTCCCGTCAGGGCCACGCGGGCGCGGGCTCCGGGGGGTTCGGTCATCTGGCCGTAAATCAGAGCGGCCTGCTTGATAACGCCGGATTCCAGCATTTCACGGTACAGGTCGTTTCCTTCGCGGGTTCTTTCACCCACGCCGCAGAACACGGAGATGCCGCCGTGGTGCATGGCGATGTTGTTGATCATTTCCATCATGACGACGGTTTTGCCGACGCCGGCGCCGCCGAACATGCCCA
>DAOTJI010000081.1:0-12210 GCA_035448625.1 Smithellaceae bacterium
TGAAATAGTCGCTGACTCAAGCCCGTCGCTCTTAATCTTCCTCCATGCGGCCTTGCTGCTACTGAATGTCAATAAATTGTCCGGCGACCTTTGTTGCTGCGTCGGTCGCTGTTGGAAGAAAATGGGGTCAGGTCTTGAAATATCTTTTTATGCTTTTCAAAACAAAAAGATAATGCTTCAAAACCTGACCACATTTCGTTTTTCTCAAAAAAGAACATGCCTGCCTGTGCAGTTCACCGAACTATCGGAGAACCATGCTGGACATAAAGCTATAAGCCGTACCTCTTGTCCATTCTAAAAGATGCGGAGGCTTCTGACTTAGTGACGTTTAACCACTGAACGGTCCATCGGAAAGATTATGACCTGAATCTTCTTGACACACAAGAGACCGCTAAATATACTTCACGCCACAAAAAGGAAGTTCTTATCAATTATAATTAGACCTGATTCTGTTTCCGGCTTCCATGGAGTGCGGAGGTTGACATGAGCATCAGCTTTTTCCCGAAAATTGTCAAATTTTTTGATTTGTTTGAAAAACAAAGCGGAACTTTAAAGGACGCCGCGGTCATCCTGGATTCCATCTTCCAGGATTTTAACGGGGTGACTTCCAAATGTGATCGTATCAATAAACTGGAAACCCGGGGCGACAGCCTTTCGCGCGAAATTTCCACCGAACTGGCCATGACATTCATTACGCCCCTCGATCGCGAAGACATCTATGCAATAAACATGGCGCAGGAAGAAACTTTAAATATGATCAAGGCTGTCTCCTCAAGGATCGGGCTGTACAAATTTAAAACGCTGGAGCAATCCGCCGTCGATCTGGTCGAACATCTGAGGCTCATCATTGAGGAGACGGAAAAGATGATCCGGAAGCTTGGCAGCAAAAGAATCGTTGAAGAGCATTCCAAAACCGTTCATAAAATTAAAAACGAGGCGGAGCTGCAGCTGCTTGTCGCGCTTGGCGAACTCTATGAGTCGCATCCGGCAACTCCGGATCGGAATCTGTATATTCTGATGTGGACGCAAATTTACGACCGCATTGAACAGGCGCTGGAAAAAGCCGAATTCCTGGCCAACCTCATTGAAGGGATCAGCATAAAAAATGCCTGACATCCCGATTTTACTTGTGATCATTGTCGTGGTGGCGCTGGTCTTTGATTACACCAACGGAGCCCACGACAGCGCGAATGCCATCGCATCGGTAGTCTCCACAAAAGTCCTCACGCCTAAAGCAGCGGTCATTATGGCCGGCGTTCTTAATTTTGCCGGCGCTTTTCTGGGAACCCATGTTGCCGAGACCATCGGCAAGGGCATTGTCCGGCCGGAGATGATCATAGGCTGCCACACGCTGCTGCTCGCTTCCCTGGCCGGTGCAATATGCTGGAATTTTCTCAGCTTGTATATCGGTCTACCGTCTTCCTCCTCGCACGCTTTAATCGGCGGACTGATGGGCTCGGGCATTGTTTACAGCGGATGGTCGTCGCTGGAATATGGTTCAATTTTGGAAAAAGTGATTGTCCCTTTGTTTCTGTCCCCTCTGGCGGGATTTATTGCCGGATATATCATTATGCTTGGCCTTGCGTGGCTCACCTGCCGGTTTTCCTACACGTCAACCAACTCCGTTTTTAAAAAGCTTCAGTTGATTGCCGCCGCGTTCATGGCGCTCAGCCACGGAATGAATGACGCGCAGAAGACGATGGGCATTATTGCGCTGGCGCTGGTTATTTTTCATCAAATTCCAACCCTTATATATTCCGGTCTGGGTTAAAATTGCCTGCGCAACGGTCATCATGCTGGGAACACTCAACGGCGGCTGGAAAATCATCAAGACTATGGGACAGAAAATTTTCAAAATGCAGGCTGTCCACGGATTTGCCGCCCAAAGCTCCACGGCCGGTGTCATCCTGAGCGCATCGCTGTTCGGAGCCCCCATCAGCACCACCCAGGTTATAACGTCCTCCATCCTTGGCGTCGGCTCTTCAAAAAGGTTTTCCGCGGTTCGGTGGGGCGTGGCGGGAAACATGGTGCTGGCCTGGCTAGTGACCATACCGGCGGCGGGGCTGGCGGCGGGGCTTTGCATGTTCCTGTTCAAGCTGATCGGACTGGTCTGATTTTTTTCATAAGCGGAATAAAATAGATTTTTGAAGAAAGGTTGTCATGTCGGATGCGAACGGGTTTTCGTTTGTCCCCCTTTACAAACTTATGGGTTTTGTTAAGGGATTGTTTGCCGTCCAAACATTCCGGGGATCTACCTGGGCGACGCTGCCGCTTTACCTGAAGGAACTCACCGGCTCTAAGTTGGCGACAGGAATGATTATCACAGATTCCGCGATAGAGCGGATTTCTATTGTGTAATCTGGATTCAATACATCAAAAAATCCACAAGATAACCTGCCACGATAGCGATGACAAAAATGTTCAACGCGAAGGCAATGATCAATTTCTTTTTAAACATGGAACTCAGAATAATCAATTCCGGTATGCTTGCGCCCGCACCACCGATAACCAGAGCGAGAACGGTGCCAACACCCATGCCTTTGCCCACAAGAGCGGCGGCGATGGGAATAATGGTTTCCGCCCGGATATACATGGGCACGCCAATCAAGGCCGCGATGGGAATGGACCACGGATTGCCCGGCCCTGCTAATCTTACGACGAGATCCTGCGGGAAAAAACCATAAATGAAAGCGCCAATGGCCGCTCCCAAAAGGAGATACCAGAATACACCCTTAAAGGTGTCAACAGCGCTGATCGATGCATTTTTGAGCTTTTGCTTGAACGGCACAGGCGGGGCCTCTACCGGCTCAAGATTGACGGAACAGCACGATGATGCTTCAATGGTCGGCAAGGTGATTAGCGTGATGGGTTGTGCACCACCCGAAGAGCAGCAGGCTGCCGCCGCAGGCTGATCTTTTAAGGGTGCAGTGGCTGAACAACAGGATGCTTCAATATTCAATAGAGGCTTGACCTGCTTTTCCATCCCCAGCCTGGATAAGATAGCCGCCATGACCATGGAGCCGAGAAAGGTTACGACAACATAAAAAACCGTAACTTTAACGCCCAGCAATGAAAGCAATAACGCGATAATGATCGGGTTGAGCACCGGCGAGGAAAAAAGAAACGCCATCGTAGGGCCAAACGGCACGCCGCCCTTCAGCAAGCCTGCTGTTATTGGAACGGTAGAACAGGAACAGAAAGGGGTCAGGGCCCCCAGGCCAGCCCCCAGAAAATATTGTACCCATGTAAATTTGTTGGACAGAAAATCCCTGACGCGGGACGGCGGCAGGTATTCCATCAGCAATCCAATGATGAAAGAAACGGCGACAAATATCAGGACAAGCTCACCGGCGATAAGGAGAAAGAATTTTCCCGCCGTGATGAAATGATTTAAACCAAACATTGATATGACCTCCAGTGTTCATGATCTATAATAGTTGAATATATCAACTTATTTCCTTGTCAGTTATTCTCCGGCTCACTTTAGATGATTTTGGTTGCCCGTCATCATTTGCGGTTTGATTATGTGCAGTTTCAGAAAAGGCGCGTAAGCCAATAAGAAGGATCTGCCTCATGTCCGGGGCCATTGCGTCAAGGACTGCCGCCATTTTCTTTGAGGGCTCGTCCGTTATCCTTGACAGGAGTGATTTTCCTTCTTTCGACAATTGGACACAGCAGATCCGTGCATCTTTTTGATCGTGCACGCGACGCACCAGCTTTTTTTCTTCCAGACGACTGATGATTCGTGTCGCGCCGCTTTTTGTCACGGCTATGCTTTTGGCGATATCCTGCATGGTGCACCTGTCCACTCGCGACATGGCGCGGAGGGCCCGAAACTCTCCGTGGGAGATGTTCTCGCAGCAGTTGCCATTCATGCTGTGCGTGCCAAAGTCATACATCATATTCTCAAGAAGTACGGCCAGTTGCCTGGTCTGTTCATCCATCCGGGCACCTCCTGTCCAACGATAAAGTTGCATTTTTGATCTCATAATTAGTTGACTTTGTCAACTAATATTTTGGCGATAAATGCGAGTTTAAATAGAGGATTGCTTGAATTCAGAGATAGGAATCGTCCACGATCGTTTGATTTGACGCTTGATCATAATTATGGCAGGTAACCTTTGGAGATCGCAGAAAATATGGTCAAACGAAGCCGATGTACGGGAAACGGAATTTCATCCCCATACGATACAAACGAAGCCTCTAGGCCCCTTTTAGGCGGTCGTTTTAAAAGCTGGTGGGATTTGCAGACCATGCCCCCGCTGGATTGGATGCAGATCGAAGTTACAACGAGATGCAATGCGTCCTGCCTTTACTGCCCGAGGACGACGTACCGCCACTCGTGGGATAGCCGCGATCTTTCCTTAGAAAACTTCAAAACACTTCTGCCAGTTATGGCTGATACGAAGATGATCCACCTCCAGGGATGGGGCGAGCCTTTTTTGCACCCGCACCTCTTCGAGATGATTGCCCTTGCTAAAAAGGCCGGCTGCAAGGTGGGAACAACGACCAACGGAATGTTGCTCGACCGTGATATCATCGGCCGGCTTGTCCAAAGCGGCATGGATCATGTCGCTTTTTCTCTGACCGGTATCGGAGAGAAGAACGATCTGACACGTCAAGGAACAAATTATGCCCGGGTCCTTCAGGCAATTTCCGGTCTTGCCGAAAAAAAAAGAGCGCTAAGGGTTGAAACACCGACCATCAGTGTTGCCTATCTTCTGCTTCGTTCTCATCTGCCGGACATGGATAAGCTTATTGCTGAGCTTGCCCCGACCGGTGTGCAGCAGGTGGTCATCAGTACGCTCGATTTTATCACGCAGAAAGATCTCTGGAACGAACATCTTTATCCGGAGAATAAGCCCGAATATCAGGAATTGAAAAACCTATACGAGGAGCTGAGGCAAGAGGCCGCTCAGAAGGGAATTGATCTCCATTACAATCTAGTGCTGCCCGGGACAGAAAGCGGCAGTTGTACGGAGAATCCCCGTCGGGCGCTTTTTGTCTCTTCGGATGGATACGTTTCGCCCTGTGTTTTTGCCAACATCCCGGCAGCCGGGGTGTCTCATGTGGTCGGCAAAGAGGAGAGTGGATATACAAAGTTGACCTTCGGCTGTGTTGCGGAAGAGTCTTTGCCCGCTATCTGGAAAAATCGGCGCTACCGTGGATTTCGAAAGAGCTTTGAATCGCGGCCTTATCCTCTCTGCCGCAAATGCCCAAAGCGCTGTGGCGCATCGACCGGTTGAAGGTGCAGATTTGCCCCCAGCCTGCGGCGGAAAAATTTCCGCCGCTTGATTCTGTAGAAAGATGGAATGTCGGATCCTGCCCGCCGCCACATCAGTCCGTAAAAGCAAACGCTTTTACGGCGTGTACTTGAAGGAAACCCTCAATTTTACGCGGTATTCAACCACTTTACCTCCCTCGACTCTCATATCCAGTTCTTTAACTTCCGCCACTCGGATCTCCTTGAGACTCTTGGCTGCGGTTTCCACGGCTTTTTTGGCTGCGTCTTCCCATGACTTTACACTTCCCCCGATAATTTCTATAACCTTGTAAATGCTGCTCATGACTGATTCTCCTTTCTATTCAATTGGTTAAAAGATGTGAACGCCTCGAACCCGCCGCGTCGGCCGTGATTTTTCCATCTACTCGACGGCGAGCGCTATCGCCGAAAATAGGGCGGGAAATCGTGCAATATCCTGATTCCTGACGTCCCCACCGGTTTGAAGATTTGTTGCCGTTGCCGCAGAGATCCATAAATCCAGAAGGAAAACATTGGCTTATAATTTTCCTCATATTCAGGTGCTGCATGTTAAGCACACGCCGAAAAAAAGAGGTGTTTTAAAAAAATAGAGGTATGAAAATCAGAAAATCCCGGAACAGTTCATTCAGGAAAGAAGACAGGCAAATCAGCACAACCGGCGTATGGCCCGTATTATACCTTATTACAGGAAATCGTCAATTAAAGAAAAAAGGGGGCTTTAGTGCCCGCAGGATGAGCAGTTTGTGGAGGAGCAGGACGAACATCCTGAAGAGGACGGGCTGGGGCTTAAAGAGCCGCCGGAGCGCAAGGATCCGTACTTTCCCTTTCCGACCTTGGAAACCAGCTTGCGGGCTTTTTTGGATTTGCACTTCGGACAAACCGCTTTCGGCTTTTCGCTGAGGCTCAAAGTGACCACTTCAAATTGCTTCTTGCATTTGTCGCATTCAAATTCATAGATCGGCATAGGTTTCAGTTCCTTTTTTTGAACAATTTAGTGATTCGGGAGAAAAAAGTCAATACCCATGAGGGGCGCCCTTTCCCCCGATGATCCGCGAAATTGTCCATTGACATACCCAGACCTTCTTTTTATACTGCCGCAAAATGAAAGCAAGCCTTGTTCCTCTTCTTTGCTTGATGAAAGGAAGCTATGAAGGAGAAAGATAAATCAGAATCGATTTTTACAAAGTCCATCCACTCGGGGGAAGATCGGGCGCGCTACGCCGATTCCATCACCACGCCTATCGTTCAGTCATCCACCTATTCCTTTAAGGACAGTAAAGAAATTGAAGCCTACACCAAGAACGATAAAAAGCGCTATGAGTACGGAAGATACGGCAATCCGACGGAAAAGGTTGCAGAGCGCCGTCTGGCGGAGCTGGACGGCGCAGAGGACGGGTTGATGTTTTCTTCCGGTATGATGGCCATTACCACCACCATTCTCGCTCTGGTGCAGACCGGAGACCACATTGTCATCACCGATGATTGCTACGGGAAAACCCTGGAATTTTGCCGATCTTACCTCAAGCGGTTCGGCATCGAGTGCACGATCGTTCCGTTCGGCGACTATGACGTTCTGGACGACGCCGTCAAGAAGAACACACGTTTTATTTTTTCAGAATCCCCGACCAATCCGTACCTCAACGTATTTGATATGGTCAAATTCAAGAAAATCGGGGACAAGCACAAGGTCATCACCATCATCGATTCCACCTTTGCCACGCCGTTCAATCAGCGGCCGCTGGATTACGGCATCGACCTGGTGATTCACAGCGCGACCAAGTATCTCGCCGGCCACAACGACATTCTGGCCGGCGTGCTCCTGGGAAAAAAGGAGCTGGTCGGCAGGGTCCGGGAACTGCACAAGTCCATGGGCGGTGTGATCGACCCGCACTGCTGTTATCTGCTGCTCAGAGGACTAAAAACCTTTCCCCTGCGCGTGAAAGCGCAAAATGACAACGCGCTCAGGATCGCCGAATATCTGGATAGCCATCCCAAGATAGAAAAAGCCTATTATCCTTTTCTGAAAAGCCATGCCCATTATGCCATTGCCAGAGAACAGATGAAGGGCGGAGGCGGCGTAGTCACTTTCACGATCAAGGGCGATCTGGACGCAGCGAAAAGATTCATGGATTCGCTGGAGATGATTTACATCGCGCCCAGTCTGGGCGGCGTGGAGACGCTGATTACGCATCCCGCCACGGTTACCTATTACCGCTACACCCGGGAACAGCGCTACGATCTCGGAATTGTGGACAATCTGTTCCGGCTGGCGGTCGGCATTGAAGACGTGGAGGACATTATTGCCGACCTCGAAAGAGGATTTGCCAAAATCTGAACACGAATCCCGCTTTTCAACATTTGTTCTGATGTCGTTTTTTTACGCTGTCTTGAACGATGGATCGCACAGTCGTGCTGTGTTGGATAAGCCATACGTAGAGACGGTTCTTCCAGCCGGGAATAAAGACGGTTTTTCGTTTGTTTTCCAGCGCCTGCAGCGACAGGGATACGACGTGATCGGAAGACATCCACAGCGAATCCGGGATCTCGCGCCGGTCAAAATGGATAAAATCACCCACCTCATGAAATTCCGTCCGTGTGAATCCCGGACATAGGGCCTGAATTCGAATATCGGCATCTTCCATTTCCAGTTGAATATTTTCTGAAAATGTTTTGACGAAGGCCTTGGTCGCGTCATACATCACATTGCCCGCCGTCAGGGCGAAGGCGGCGACGGAGGAGAGGTTGATGATCGCGCCGCGTTTTCTTTGGATCATACCCTGCAAGGCCGCGTGTGTCAGCATTACGCAGGCCGTCGTGTGCAGGTGAAACATTCGCATCGATTTTTCCAGGGGAACCCCGGCAAAGGGGCCGATAGTGGCAAAGCCGGCGTTGTTGATCAAAACATCCAGGCTCTCGATGGTTCTGATAAAACCGGCTGTTTTTTCGATTTGATCCATATCGGAGAGGTCCGCGGCGATGATTTCGCAGCGGATGCCGAAGTCGGATTCAAGCTTTTTTGCCGCGCTTTCCAGCCGATCCCTGCGCCTGGCCAGCAGGATCAGATCGAAGCCCTTTTTAGCAAATTGCTTGGCGAAGCTGAATCCAATCCCGGCCGATGCGCCGGTGATCAGCGCCTTTCCCGGATTTTCCCAACCCAAAAACCGATTTTGTTCGGGCATCTCAACCTCCCTTTGGCCCTGTTGATTTCTAAAAACAGACTGATGGCTGCATCATACGTCAATAGGATGTCTTTGGGAAAGCCATTTTTTCCCCTTGAGATTGAACCATGATTTTGTAACAGAACTTTTCTCCGTTTAGGAAAAGTGCTACAAGCAAACCGTTCATCATCTCAGTTGAGGGTGGGTGCTATGCCGGATGCGGTCATTATCGGGGCGGGGTATGCGGGAATGAGCGCCGCGGCGCTTCTTTCCCACGCCGGCCGGAAGGTGGTTGTCCTGGAAGAATCCGAAAGGGTAGGCGGCCGCGCCCGGTCGTTTCGGGATGAAGAAGGGGTTCTCCGGGAATACGGGGCGCATTCGCACAGGCTGGCGCACAAGGGCATCGCCAACGAGGTGTTCAAAAGGCTCGGTGAGGAGATCGATTTTCTGCCCGAATCCAAAGACGGCAAACTGATTTTCCGGGGCAGGCTCTGGGAAAGACCGGCAGGACCGATCGGCTTTTTGAAAACACCACTGCTGTCGTTTCGGGCCAGGCTGGTGCTTCTGGCCCTGCTAAGCAGGATCAAAAAGGCCGATCCGGCGGACTGGTATCACCGGACCCTCCTGGATTTTTACAAAACCTCCTTCCACAATCGGGAAGTCGAAGCCTTCCTGCCGTTTCTGGGGATGACGATCATGTGCCCTGATCCGGATAAGGTCAGCGCGGGCGAAGTGATCGACTTCTTGAAGCGGGTGCTGGCGGCAGGTGTCGGCGTCGGGGAGCCTCGCGGCGGATCCGCCGGAATCTTTAAAACGCTGAACAGGCATATCGACCGGGGCGGCGAAATTCACCTGCACGAAAAAGCGGAAAAAATTATCATCAAAAATTGCCGGGTAACGGGCGTGAAAACCGGACAGGCGATCTATCCGACCCCGGTTGTGCTTTTTGCCGCCAGGCTTTCCCTGGCCGTTGATCTGCTCGACCGTTCATTGCTGCCCGAGACGATTACGAAGTACGCTGAAAATATCGAGCACAGTTCCGGCCTGGTCATTGATTTCATCACCGACCGGCAGATTGCCAACATTCGCTCGGGAATTCTCGGCGTGGACGTGCCGATCTGGGCGCGCTTCCAGTCCAGCGCCGATCCTTCTTTTACTCCCGCCGGCAGGTATCTTTCCACCTGGGGAATCATGCTGCCGTGGCATTTCGACGGCGACGCGAGCGTTGTGGCCGACGCGGAGCAAAAAATGAAAAGAGTCATTTCCGCCGTATTTCCGGATTTTCTGCCCACGGTGGTCGAAGAGAGAAAAATTGTCGCGACCATCATGAACGGAAATGTCCTGACGCCCGCGCAGTCCAAACCGAACCGGCCGGATATCGAATGCCCGGGAATCGAAGGACTCTATTTTATCGGCGATACGGTGCGGGGGGACGGCTGCTCGGGCGACATCAGTTTTTCTTCCGCGATAAAAGCCGTGGACAAGATCCTGAACGATCGGAAGCCATGACAACCAACCTGGAAAATTTGTCGGCGACGCTGGTTTCAGTTCTGACGGCATTCGAGGCGGGGATGCGCAAACTGCACCCCCTGGCGATTCCCGCCATTCGGGGCGAACTGGCCGTTCATGAACCCGTGCTGGCGGCGGTCCGGGCGTCATTGGTGACGGAAGACGGCAATGCCGGGCCGGAAGATGGTCGTCGGGAACTTATGCGCGCCTGCGATTTTCTCCTCCAGGCCGTTAGAAATTTCGGCAGGGAAGAAGACCTTCAAGACGCTTTTTTTTCCGCGCTTCGCGCGTCGCGCAAAACATATCGGGCGCAGGAAGCGCTGTTTCCGCTCTGCCGACTGTTCCCCGCCGTTGACCGATACTTTCTGGAACCGGGCGCAGAAGTCCCGCCTGAGATGGCAACCGGGGATTCCGTCACCGGTCTGTTTCATATCGGCGCAAACCGCGATTTACACACCCGGGGAGGCTACTCTCTGTATATTCCTCCCGCGCCCTTCGGAGAGCACGCCCGGTCGCTGGTCGTCGCGCTGCATGGCGGATACGGCCACGGCAGAGATTTTATCTGGACCTGGATACGCGAGGCGAGGAGCAGGGGATTTGTTCTTTGCGCCCCGACCGCGCAGGCCATGACCTGGTCCATCGGCCGTGTTGAGACGGATGCGCAAATGCTGCTGCGGCATCTGGAGGAGGTTTGCACGCGCGTTTCCATTGACCGAAACCGAATTCTGCTGACCGGAATGTCCGACGGGGGGACCTTTGCCCTGGCCCTGGGACTGACCCAAGAAAATATTTTCTCAAAGATCGCAGCCGTTTCCTGCGCTCTGCCCCCGGTGAAGATAAACCGGGCCGAGGAAAAACATGTGCTGTGGATTCACGGCGCGCAGGACTGGATCTTTCCGGTGCAGCGAACGGTTCAGGCCTGCCGGTATTTGCAACAATCAGGCGTTGATATCAAGCTCAAGGTGATTCCCGATCTCTCGCATGCCTATCCCTGTGAGGAAAACGATACAATCCTGAAATGGTTTGGAATTGAGGGATGATACCCGAAGGCCGAAACGGCGGCTTCCTTTACAAGGGCTTGCCGAAAAGAAGCTTCAGCATGTTGACGATCATCTTTTTTCGTCCCGCCCGTTCCATGAGGATGCTCAAGTACAGCATTTCCGTGTTCGTCGGAGGCACGGTGATTCTGTCTTTTCTGATGAGACGCGCGGCTTTGGGTTTGCACCGGGTTACGCAAAGGCCGCAGCCGATGCAACGATCCGGATCCACCCGGAAGATTTTGCCGTCCGCGACGATCGCGTCCATCTGACAGCGCTTCACGCAGATGCCGCATCCTGTGCAGGATTCGGCGTCGATGCGCGCATAATGGTTCGTCGCGAAAAACCGGGCGGGCCGCGGCTGCTTCTTCGCGGTGGTGAGCACGCCGCAGCAGCAGCCGCAGCAAATGCAGATGCAGGCGGGCTTTCGGGAATTGCCCGGCTGCAGCACCATTCCTCTTTCTTCCGCCAGATCCAGGATCTTCAAACATTCCTCTTTGGAAATCTCTCTGGCCCGGCCGCGCGCCGCATAGCCGGTTGTCCCGATGAGCAGGCACACCTCATGGTTATCCGTTTGCCTGCAGGGTTTCCCCATCAGCGCTTCGCCCTGCTTGCACACACAGTTGGCCACATACAGAGGCTCGCGGGTGTGGGTGATGAAATGGCGCATGTTGTCGTAGGGTTCGACGATGTAATCCGGAATCAGGGCTTTCAAATGCGGGCTGGTGCGAAGCTGGGGCAGGGAGGACCGGAAGAATTCCGCGCCGAAGGCTTCGTCAAAATATTGATGCATCATTTGCACAAGTTCAGGGGTGAGATCATCGACATGATATTCGAACATGCCGATGGCCAGCATGGCAATGCCGTAGCGAAAGGAACCGGCGCTTTCCGAACGGCGGATGACGCCTTTTTGAAACATATCCTCCAGAATCGCGGACAGCTCATCGGGTGATAGTTCGACATCAAATTTGTTTTTGAGCCTTTTACGGATGGGAGCTGCGGGGATGGACCGGAGCGTCAGGCACAAGGCAATTTTGGCTTCCAGCGGCGTAAAGAAATATTTCAGAATATCGATTTCCACGCCGCTTTTCGTCGCGGGATAGCCGATCGGATATCGGTCCAGTTGCCTTTGCAACTGTCTGTAAACGTCGTCGTCCTTCAGGGCCGGTTCCTTATTTGTCTGCATGGCTGTCACGACATTTTTATAGCAGCAGCGCCGGCAACAATCAAGAAGATCGATAAG
>DAOTJI010000082.1:0-12135 GCA_035448625.1 Smithellaceae bacterium
CCGTAGCTTTCCCTCGGGGTGAGTTTTCCCACCAGGGCATTCATGGTGGGCAGGTTTCCTCCGGCCGCAAATCCGAAAAGGATCCGGACCACAAGCAGCTGGCTGATGTTTCGCGACAGAGCATGGGCAATCCACATGAGGCTGGTGATGAAAAGATTGACGACGAGGACTTTCTTGTGGCCCTTGCGATCGCTCAGATAACCGATCGCGGCGGCGGAAATGCAGGCGGTGGCGCCGCTGACGGCAAGCAACAGGCCTGTCGTAGAGGCGACGCGCGTCTTCAGGTGTCCGACCTCCTCGATGAAAAGCGGTCATTCAAGAATTTCCTTGCTGCGATATAGGGGAAAACGGTTTGCACAATTATTTTCCCCGTTATTTCCGCTCAAGAGTGATGAAATAATCCTGACGCTTTCAACGATTTCACGAACGGGCCGTCTTCGCGCCAGGCATGGCAGGTGTTGATCAGGTACCTGAGGATGATTTTGGATTGCCCGGCATCCACGCTGGAAGGACGGCGCGACCGGGCGGCGGCGACGCCCTGCAGGACCGCCGGGGCCATGGCGAGCAGAAGCTCCACCACGTGCGCGCAGCCTTTGGGTCCGCCCACCAGTTTTTTGATGCGGGCGGTGAATCCCCGGGCGATGGTCATGCCTTTGACCGGGGCCAGAAACCCCATCGTTTCGCGGCATACTTCCCGCGGCACGGAAATCAGCTCCATGTCCAGATCTTCGATAACCAGGGTGGAGCAGTTGACCAGCAGCCGGATACTCATGTGATGCAGCGTGCCTCGGGGAAATGTTTCACCGGTGACCGTGTGCGTGTCCTGGTAGCGGTCGTCCCGGAGAAAACCTTCGACGACGATCCTTTCCGCGTCATATTCCCGGGTCGAGATGTCGATGGAGCGCGTGAAAATTTTTTCTTTGCCGTTGTTCCATGAAGTCTGCATGTTTTTTCTCCCGGGCCTGTTTCCGGCCGTTGGTTAGAGATACCGGACCCAATGGTAGGGCTTCCGGTTTTTCAAATATTCCGGGTCGTGCTCGTGAAGATAGGCTTCCCGCTCAAAGCTGATCCGGCGATAGGCGCTGCTTTTTTTTCGAAGCCGGAAAAGCCACTCCAGAAAATACCACAGATAGAAAAAAATGAAGAGCATTTCCTTCATTTGCGCCGTATGGATTGCTTCGTGGTTGAGCGTTCGCGGCGCGAGGGTTTCCCCCTTCGGTGCAAAAACGACCCCAAAAAGATTCATCGCCGCGAGTTTGCGCCGCGGAATCCAGCGTACGCGGATGATTTTCATGATTCTGCGATCACCGGATTGCTCAACGTTCCGATTTTTTCAATTTCAACGCGGATCTCATCGCCGGGCTTGAGAAAAAGCGGCGGCCGGCGAGCAAATCCCACGCCTTCCGGTGTGCCGGTCAGAATCACGGTGCCCGGATGCAGCGTCATGGAACGGCTCAATCGGCTGACGATTGTCCGGATGTCGAAAATCATCTCCGACGTTCGGGATTCCTGAACCGTTCTTCCGTTCAACAAGGCGCGGATCGCCAGATCATCCGGGTCGCCGATCTCGTCCTTCGTGACGATCCACGGCCCCAGCGGGCAGAAGGTGTCGAAGCTTTTTCCCCGGGCCCACTGGCCTTTCTGCCGGTCAAACTGCCAGTCGCGCGCGCTGACGTCATTGGCGCAGGTGTAGCCGAAAATATACTCCGGTGCTTCCGCGGGCGTGATGTTTTTTGCCGTCTTCCCGATGATCACGGCCAGCTCCGCTTCGTAGTCCACCTGATCCGGCCCGGCGGCGGGGAGCAAGATGGGGTGGCCGGGGCCGGTGACGCTGCTGGTGGCTTTGAGAAACAAAATCGGCTCAACAGGGACGGACAGGGCGGTTTCCTCCCCGTGCTTCCGGTAATTGATGCCCAGTGCGAGAATGTTGACGGGCGCGACAGGCGCCAGCAGCCGTTCAATCCGTTCTTCACGGCCGCCGCTTACATCCTTGTTCCAGGGTTCTTCTTCAACCCCGGCAGCCGTCCCCGGTCTTTGCTCGTCGTATGAGCCGTAAAGCGTCTTTCCGCTTTCGGAAAGAAACCGGATGATTTTCATTTCAGTTCATCTCCTTTTCCAGGATGATTTTGAATTGGGCAAACACCCTGCGGTCGATCAGGATGCCGTCGTGTGTGCAGTCGAATCCGTACACGCCCGCGGCACCCGCGGCCGCCCGTCTGTCCGGCCTTGCCCCTCCCGTAAGCTTGTCTTCCCTGCCGTAAAAAAGATGATGGCGAACCGAGGAAGGCAGCTTGGCATTCATCGTGGCGGATATAAATTCGCTTTGTGTTCCCAGATCCAGCCACACCGGAATGCTTTTGTGAGGCAGCACCTGAGACGCGTCGGCCAGGCCGAATCCGTTCCAGGGCGTGGCGAAGGACGTAAACAGCCGGATGAAGCCGGGGATTCCTTCCGATTTGTGGCGGGTCAGGTAAGACCTTGCGGTCAGGCCGCCGACGCTGTGTGCGGCGAGGGCCGTTTTCCGGAAGCCGTATTGCTCATGAAGTTCCCGGAGCTCTTCCTGCAGCAGCGCAGCGGCCAGATTCAGGCGGATGCCCGAGGGGTAATAAAAGAACCAGGGCTGATACCGGTCGCGGTCCAGACGCATATAAAAGTAAATCCAGTTTTGCGGGCTTCCCTCCGTGCCGTGCACGAAAAGCAGCGGGATTTTCCGGGGATCGTAGGCTTGCGTCAGATAGATATGCGCGCCGAACATTTTCATGAAGGACGAAGGATTCCAGTAACCGATCTGTGCGTTTTCCAAAGAAAAATATTCATGGTAAATTTTCAGAATATCTCCGTTGCCGGTTGCCTGGCGAATCACGGGACCTTCTATTTTCCAGCTAAACTCCCGGGAAAGACGCACCGGGCGTTCGTCGGACGCGGCGGTCCGGATCTCCACGCCGGTGATCAGTTCGGCTTCCCGGACGGTAATTTCCAGCGCCTGACGCGGCGAGCCGTACACGCCGGAAAGTTCATTCTTTTCATACTTTCCGTCGTGATTGTAGTCCGTAACGGCAAGAAGCCGGTAGAGCCCCTCGGGAAGATACAGCATGAAAGTGTCCTGATTGACGCCGGTGGCCGTGTATTCGGTACATCCGCTTTTTTGATCTGCGGAGCTGCAGGCCAGGATGAGCGTGGAGTTTCCCTTCCATCCGGGGCCGGTGACGCGCCCTTTGATCACTGCCGAATTGTAAGCGGCCGGCGCGCTTTTGCCCTCCGTTCTAAGGGGAATGACCGCCGCGTCATCCTGGGCCGGGATGCTCAAATACCGGCAGCCCGCCGGGCCGGCGGTCAGGAAGATCAGCAGTGCGGCGGCGAGCATCCGCCAAAAATCGTCCGGTCGTCCCTTCATGACTTCCCCATTTTTTTCTTCAGGTATTCGACAATGTTGCCGTGCCTTTTTTCTTCTGCCAGATCGAGCGCGGTTTTACCTTCCTTGTTCTTCACCTTCAGGTCGGCTCCCCGCTCCACCAGCAGGACGGTCATTCTCTCCGATCCGGACTCCGAGGCGATCATCAGCGGGGTGAGCCCCTGCTCGTCCAAAGGGTTCAGATCGGCTTTGCGGCGGATGAGGGCGGCCGCCGTGTCCGGCAGATCCCGGACGACGGCCAGGTGCAGAGCCGTTTGGCCTTTTCGATTGACCGCTTCGAGATTGCCGGTTTGATGGAGGATCAGCAGGGCGATTTGAGGATACCCGCTCTGGATGCTTTTCATCAGGGGATTTTCGCCCGATTGATCCCTGGCGTCCGTGTTCGCGCCTCTGGAAAGCAAAAGCCGGACATTGTCTTCGTCGCCTGTTGCCGCCGCCAGATGCAGCGGAGTTCTTCCTCTGCTGTCTGCAAGAGTCACCCTGGCGTTGTGCCGGATCAGCATCCCCGCGATGTCGGAGCACCGGTAGTCGAGCGCCAGATGCAGCGCCGTTTCCCCGAAGCCGTTTTGCAAATCGAGGCTCTTGCCGGTCGCCGCCAGTGTCGGGATGCAGTCCCAGCACTTGTTGTAAATGGCCCACATCAACGCCGTGTAGCCGTGTCGGTCCTGCGCCTGCGGATCCGCGCCGAATTCCAGCAGCAGATCCACCAAGTCCGGGTGCCGCTCACAGGCCGCGATCATCAGCGGCGTCCGTCCGTCTGTGTCCTGCCGGTTGATTGGAGATTTCCGGAGGAGAAAATATTCGACAAGGCCCAGGTGTCCGTTTTGAACGGCATACATCAGGCCCGTCCAGGCGTAAGCATCCGTCTGGTTGACGTCAATGAGCTTCTCCTCCACCAAGCGCATGACCATGGCGATGTCTCCTGTTCGGGAGGCTTCAAAAAAAGAGGCTTGCGGATCGGCGAGGGCCGCGGCAACCTTCTCGTCTTTCTTTTGCAGAGGAGGCGGCGCGCACGCCGCGATGAAGGCGATCAACAGCAACGTGATAAGCATCGCGATGGTCTTGCGCATGAACCAAAACTCCCCGAACCGGTGGTGTTCATGGATGAATGTACCGGGTTTGTATCACGATGGCAAAATGAATTCAACCTGCGGCCGGTGTGGAACAGTCCTTGTCATGGCCGGGGGTTTTCCTGTATAAGATCCCTACAGGGTCGGAACGGCGGTTTTTTCAGAAGGCCGGCCGCTGCCGGAAAGGGATCTTCCTTCATGACGGACATTCTGGATTATATCGGCACCTGGTCGGCGCTGAAGTGGGTCATGCTGGTGCTGATTGCCGGATTTATCGGTCAGTTCGGCCGGATGATGGCGGAAGCGATTGCGGACCGGATCCGCCTTCGCCGCGCAAACAAGAATCCAGTGACGGACGCACGGCAAAAACCGGAAGAACCGAAAGCCTCAAGCGAGGACGCTGTCCGTGAAAGCGGAATTGCCGGTCCTCGAAAGGAAGTGCGCGGGGTAACAGCCGGAGCTCCTGCGCCGGATCAGGCCGCCGGGGCCGCTTCATCCTTGCTCCTGCCGGACAAAAAAGCGCTGAAGGCGATGGCCAAAGCCCGAAAGAAAGAAGCGAAACAAAAGAATCCCTGATGCGGCGAGGTTTTCAAGCCTTTTTCCGGGGCGCTAAGGATTGTCCGCATTATCCGGCTGTTCCGGCGGAGTTTTGGTCTTTTTGCTTCCCGCGTAGAGTTCGTATTCCAGGAGCCGGCATTCGATTTCCCCGTTGTAAAAAGTCATCCGGCGCCTGGTTTTCAGCCCCACTTTCTTCACCATCTCCAGATTGCCTGTAAAAATATAGCCGAGATAACCCCGGCCGATGCTTTTAAACCAGTCGCCGCAGCCTTCATAGATCGCTTCCAGGCGTTGAAGGGCGGTGGGGCTGCTGCTTTTGAGAACGACGTCGGCCGCCTTTCGGAGGATGACTTTTTGTCCCGGTGCGATTTCTTTTTTTCGCTCGGATTGCGTCGTTCTGATTTTTAAAGGTTCCAGCCGTTCTCCATAGGGAGGGTTCATCAGGATGACGCCTCCTCCTCCCGGTGTGGGCGTTTTTTCAAAGGGACAGACTTTGAATTCAATCAGGCGGTCAACCCCGGCCGTTTGCGCGTTCGAGCGCGCCGCTTCCACCGCCCGGGGGTCGATGTCCGAGGCGATAATGGTGGACGGCAATGTTTTCAGTGATGCGTCGCGGGTTTCTTTGCGCAGCGCCTGCCATATTTCCCGGGGAAAGTCTTTAATATTCATGAAGCCGTAATTGCCCCGTCCCTGCCCCGGCGCGCGGTGAAGCGCGATCAGGGCCGCCTCGATCGCAAGGGTGCCGCTGCCGCACATCGGATTGACGAACGGTGTCCGGCCCCTCCATCCCGTGGCCAGAATCAGCGCGGCCGCCAGCGATTCCTGCATGGGCGCCGCCAGCGGGATCTTGCGGTAGCCGCGCAGGGAAAGCCTTTCCCCGGACGTATCGATATACACCATGGCCTGGTCGTTGCGCCAGTAAACATGGATGACCGCGCGGTTTCTCTCCGGTCCGGAATCCGGCCGGACGCCGGTTTTCTCTCGGATTCGGTCGACAATGGCGTCCTTGGCCTTGAGGTTGACAAAGCGCGAATCGGCGATCTCCGGGTGATCGACCACGGACGTGACGCAAACGTAGGCACCGGGACCGGAGTCGTAGAGAATCGTTTCCCAGGGAAGGGCGTTTAGATGCCGGTAAAGAGCGTCAGGGGAAAGGGCCTTGAAAATTTGCAGTTGATACAGGACGCGCTGGGCCGTGCGCAGGCGCAGATTCAAAAGCATCGTGTCCGTAAGCGTTCCTTCGGTGGAAATGGCCGTGTCGATTTCATGAAGCACCGGAAAACCCAATGCTTCGATTTCCTCTTTCAGGTAGGGCGCAACGCCTTTCGGGCAGCTCACCATGATTCTGCTTTTCTTTTGCCAGATGGACATGGTGTGGCTTTAACACACGCAGCGGGACTTCGCAATTCAAATAAACATGAAATGGTCTTGAAATGATTATGAAAAGTTGCCACATTGCCGCAACTTTCCTTATCCGGCGCGATGATCATGATTTCAGCATGGAGGTTACCGAGGATTTTTCTATTGTTGCGCCGTCGTGGGCATGAGCGCCGAACAATGCCGCCGATGTGCTCGCCGTGCTGAAAAAATAATCAGGCGGCATCCGGCAGGGGCGGCTGGATAAACGGCGGCAGCGGGCATTGGAGGGCGAGTGCGACGACGCGCAGGAGTTCTCCCTCTTCGAACGTGACGGCCCGATCCTCGAAGGCGCAGTGTGCGCAGGCATCGACCACGGCTTCCTTGATTTTGAAGGAAGCATCGGTCAGCGACTGGAGCGCCCGGTTCACGGCGGCGTAAGACGCGTTTTCTTCAAATGAAAGAACCGGTTTCCGGGCGGCCAGCTCCGGGATTCTCGCCAACCCCGCGTCAAACGCCTTTTGCGTTTTTTCTTTGTCGCTCGGATGTCCGGCGCAGGCCAGAGCCGAAATCAGCACCACAATGTCCAGCCCCACCTGGGAGTAGGAGAATTTTCTGATCGTTCGAAACAGGTCTTCGGACGGATTTAAATGCTTTTCCAAAATCCAATGAACGGACAGCTCCAGCAGATTGATTTTGCCGTCGGCGTGGATCAGGGAATGAAGCATCAGCAGGAAATTCCGTTTTTCCATGCCGTTCATGACCGACAAAGACGGCATGGCCAGCTCCAGCAGAGGCAGCTTCAGTCTGTCGGACAAGCCGGCCAGTCGTTCGCTTAAAGACCACACGGTTTCCACTTCTCCCCGCAGGATCGTTGTCCGGCCCAGCGCCGCGGTCTGTTGTTCGCGGAGCCGGGCATCCTTGCCGATGAGGAGGGCGAAGACGATGGAGGCTGCGCCCCTGGGCGTCGCGGCCATCTCGCGGACGTTCTGCGGCAGGGCGGTCAGAATGCCTTGGCTTTCTTCAAGATGACCGGACAAAGGGCTGCCGACCATGGATGTTACGTCCGCCGCAGGCGACGACTCGCCGGAAACGGCAGGAAGGCGATAATGACCGGTTCCCCCGAACGGTTCAGTGTACATGGGTTTGGGAACGCTCGGTTCATCGGCCATTTTGGGAAACCTGCCGTCAAAGGACGGATCCAGCAGGCGGATTCGGGTGATGAGCGGCGGGTGCGTGTTCAGAAAGGAAAACCAGCTTGCGGGGTGGCTTTCGCTGAAAAATAAATGACTGGCCTGCCTTGCCTCCGGCGACCCGATGCGCGAGCCGAAGGCGGAACCGCCGATTTTCTTGAGCGCGCCCGCCAGCCCCGCAGGATTGCGCGTGAACTGCACGGCGGATGCGTCCGCCAGAAATTCCTGCTGACGGGAGATGGCGCATTGCATCAGCCGTCCCACAATGGAGCCGGTGTGGCCGATGATGACCAGGAAGATCCCCGCGGCCATCGCCGGAAGCCCCGCCCGCATCGATACCCTTCCGCCGGAGAGGAATTTTTGTCCGGCAATGCCCAGGAAAAGAATGCCGAAGAGGATGCCGATGAGCTGGACGTTGAGGCGCATGTCGCCGTTGAGGATGTGGCTGAACTCATGGGCGACGACGCCCTGCAGTTCGTCGCGGTTGAGCTTGTTCAGGGCTCCCCGCGTGACGGTCACCGCCGCGTCGCTGATTTCCAGCCCGGCGGCAAAGGCGTTGATGTTCTTTTCGGAATCCAGAACAAAGATCTGCGGCACGGGAATGCCCGACGCAATGGCCATTTCCTCCACAACGTTGACCAGCCGCCGCTCGTCCGGATCGGTTGCGCCGGGGTCGATGCGGCGGGCGCCCAGCATTTTCGCCACGGCGGCGCCGCCTTTTTTCAGGGTATGCATTTTGTAGATGCTGGCGGACAGGATCACGATGACGATGATCATGGACATGAAGATGAAGAACGCGGGGTCGAAAAACGTGAAGGTGGAAATCTTCTGCTGGTAGCGGTAAGCTTCGTCGGCGTTGAACGAGGTGTAGGCGTTTGTGCCGACATACAGGTACCAGGCCAGGCGGATGGCCAAAGTCGTGACCAGCACGATCACGGCGACGGCAAAGACAAAGCCGGTGAGCTGGCGCCGGCAGTTTCTGCGCGCCCGCGCCTGCCTGGCAAAAAAATTGGTCGCACGGTCGGTGTTCATGCTTCCCGTCAGGTGAAAGACACTTTAGGCGCCGTGCGCTCTTCGGTTTTTTCCACGGCGTCCAGAAGGGCGGCGGTCTTGAAATCAAACAGGGACGCAATCACGTTCTGGGGAAATTTTTCCCGCTGGATGTTGTAGCCGGTGACGGCGTCGTTGAAAGCCTGGCGCGCGAAGCTGATCTTGTTTTCCGTGGAGGTCAATTCCTCCATCAGATCGGCGACGGTCCGGTTGGCTTTCAAATCCGGGTAGGCTTCAACGACCGCCAGCAGCTTGGAAAGCACGCCCGAGAGCGCCCCTTCCGCCTGGCTGAGGCCCGTCATGGCCGCGGCGCTGCCGGGAGATTGGGCGGCCGCCCGGCTTGCGCCCACAGCGGAATTGCGCGCTTCCATAACGGCTTCGAGCGTGCCGCGCTCATGCGCCAGATAGCCTTTGGCCGCCTCCACCAGGTTGGGAATCAGATCGTAGCGGCGTTTGAGCTGGATGTCGATCTGGGTGAAAGCGTTTCGGTAAAGATTGCGCAGCGTGATCAGTTGATTGTAAATTCCGACGAAGTAAAAAGCTGCTCCGGCGAGTATGACGACCAGAACGATCAATGGAATCATATTGGCCTCCTTCAATAACGCCCGGACGGGCGCAGGTATGTCGCCGATGGGGTGATCGGATCACCCCTTGCTTTTTCCGGCGTCGCCGGTGACGACCAGATTGTCGCGGTGAATCACCTCGTCATAGTCCTTGTGTCCGAGAACGGAAAAAATCTGTGACGTCTTCAGGCCGATAATACGGCGGACGTCGCCGGAGCTGTAATTGACCAGTCCCTTGGCCAGCAGCGTTCCGTCTCGGTCCACGCAGGCGACGGGATCGCCTTGATCGAATTCCCCTTCGACGGCGGTGATGCCCGAGGGCAGCAGGCTCCTGCCTTTTTCGAGCAGGGCTTTCCGGGCTCCGTCGTCGAGGATCAGTCGGCCGCGGGGACGCAGGGTAAAGGCGATCCAGTATTTGCGGCTGGCCAGCTTCTCGTTCTGCGGCAGAAAGAGCGTGCCGATTTCCCTGCCCGCCATGATGTCCGACAGGACTTTCCTTTTCTTGCCCGGCGCGATGATGCAGGGAATGCCGATGGAGGTGACTTTCTTCGCGGCGGCGATTTTGCTCTTCATGCCGCCCGTGCCGACGGACGTGGTTTCCTCCGTCGCGGCCGCTTCGACGGCGTCGGTGAATTCGCACACCAGGGGAATCAGCTTCGCTTTTTTACATTGGGCGGGGTTGCAGTCGTACAGTCCATCCGTCGCCGTCAGATTGATGAACAGGTCGGCTTCGACGATGTTGGCGATCATGGCGGCGAGGTTGTCGTTGTCGCCGAATTTGATTTCATCGACGGCGACGGAGTCGTTTTCGTTGAGGATCGGCGTCACGTGCCATTCCATCAGCGTGGAGAGCGTATTGCGGATGTTGAGATAGCGCTGCCGGTCCGTCAGATCCGACATGGTGAGCAGAATCTGCGCGACGTAGAGGTTGTTTTTTTCAAACGCCTTGGAATAGATGCGCATGAGCCGACCCTGGCCGACGGCCGCCGCCGCCTGTTTTTCCGGAATGCTTTTGAGCCTGCCGGTGATGTTCAGGCGGTGCTTGCCCGAGGCGATGGCGCCGGACGTCACCAGGACGATGGAAAAACCCCGGCGCGTCAGGTCGCACATTTCCTGCACGAGCGCCTCGATGATTTTGAGGTCCAGGCCGTCCGCTCCGGTCAGCACCGCGGAGCCGACCTTGATCAGGATTTTCTTGACGGCAGACAGCGTCTCCAGGCGGATGTTATTCATCGTCGTCATGTTTCGTTTGGTTCAGGACGGTCACAATTTTCTGTAAAATATCCTGCAGGCCCTCGCCCGTGGCAGCGGAAAAGGGATGAAGCATTATCCCTTTTTTGAAAAATTGCGCAACGGTTTTTTTGATCTTTTCCCTCACGGCGGGCAGGTCGATTTTGTTGAGACAGACGATCTGCGGCTTGTCCAGAAGATCAGGATTGTAGCTTTCCAGTTCCCGGTTGATGGCGGTGAAGTTTTTCCACGCGCTGGTGTGCGCCTCGTCGGAAACGTCGATCAGATGCACGAGCACGGCGGTGCGCTCCACGTGGCGCAGAAACGAAGTGCCCATGCCCAGCCCCGCGGAAGCCCCGGCGATGAGGCCGGGAATGTCGGCGACGACGAAGCTTGGAGCGTCCTTGTATTTCACGACGCCCAGATGCGGTACAATCGTCGTAAAGGGATAGTCGGCGATTTTGGGCCGGGCCGCCGAGACGCGGGAGATTAAGGTGGATTTGCCCGCGTTGGGAAACCCCACCAGCCCCACGTCCGCCAGAAGCTTCAACTCCAGAAGCAGCGTGCGCTCCTCGCCTTCCATGCCTTCCTGCGCGAAGCGCGGCGTCTGATGGGTGGAGGTCTTGAAATGGGCGTTGCCCTTCCCGCCGATGCCGCCGCGCGCCGCGACGAAGGTTTGTCCCGCCGCGGCCAGGTCCGCGAGGACCTCACCGGTTTCAAAGTCCTTCACCAGAGTGCCGGGCGGCACGATGATTTTCAGGTCCTGTGCGCTTCGGCCGGTCCGGTTGTTGCCGGAGCCGTGTCCGCCGTTTTTGGCAAATTGATGCTGCTGATACTTCAGATCCAGAAGCGTGTGATGCGTGTTGGAGGCGCAGAGGATGACATCGCCGCCTTTGCCGCCGTCGCCCCCGTCCGGGCCGCCTTTGGGGACGTACTTCTCCCGCCGGAAACTGACGGCGCCCGCGCCGCCGTGTCCGCCACGGACAAATATCCTGGCTTCATCGACGAATTTCATAATAAATGAAAAAGGCGCTTATGGTCTAAGCGCCTTTTAAATCCTGGTTTGAACGGCCGGTTTACGCCGCTGCATAGACGCTGACCTTTTTGCGGGTTTTGTCCAGCCTTTCATATTTGACCACGCCGTTGATGAGCGAATACAGTGTGAAGTCTTTGCCCATTCCGACGTTGTTGCCGGGGTGGATTTTTGTTCCGACCTGTCGCACGATAATGGAACCCGCATGGATGTTCTGGCCGCCGAAAACTTTAACGCCCCGGCGCTGCGAATTGGAGTCTCTACCGTTGCGGGAGCTTCCCTGACCTTTTTTATGTGCCATGATGTCCTCCGCCTATATCGAAATCTTCTTGATTTTCATGCTGGTCAATTCCTGACGATGACCGGTTTTCTTTCGAAAACCCTTGCGTTTTTTATACTTGCCGATGAGCAGCTTCGGGCCTTTGGTCTGTGCGACCACTTCACCGATGACGGTGGCTCCTTCAACGAAGGGCCTGCCGATTTTCACGCCGGTCTCGTCCGATACCATCAAAACTTCTTGAAAAACAACTTCGGCTCCCTTGTCGCCGGGCAGTTTTTCAACGGACAATACGTCGCCCTCGCTGACCTTGTGCTGTTTGGCTCCTGTTTTTATGATTGCGTACATAACCCTATCCTTTGCTGACATTAAGAACGAAGCTTATAGACAAAA
>DAOTJI010000083.1:0-12065 GCA_035448625.1 Smithellaceae bacterium
ATCACGAGGCCCGGCAACGGATGAAGGATTTGTGATCCCAAACCATGATCTGGCAAGCATACAAAAGCCCCCCGGCAAAAACCGGGGGGCTTTTTCGTTTGAAGAGTAGGCCGCGAATCTCTTTGAGCGAATATTTCTTGACAGAAGCGGAAAATGCGAGTTAGTTTTTTGCCCACTGAAAAGCTTCGTTTCTTTATCATGGGCACGTCCTTTTTTTCACGGAAGCTTGCGTGGGAAGATTCATGACGACTTCAGGAGGTTACATTGTATTTTTCGGATGAAACTCACAAGGCGTCCCGAAAACTGACCCAACAATGGCGGGCGAACGTCCGGAATGCCGTCACCGCCAAACCCGACTGGAAAAAGCGCTTTTCAACCGTTTCAGACCTCGATATCCAAAGGCTCTACACGCCTGAAGATCTGCAGAACATGGATTTTGCCCGCGACATCGGAGCGCCCGGGGAATTTCCCTATCTTCGCGGCAACCAGGTCACCGGCTACCGCGGACAGCCCTGGACCTTCCGAATGTTCTCCGGCATGGGAAGCGCCGAGGACACCAACCGGCGCTGGCATTTGCTCTTGCGGGAAGGGCAGACCGGCCTTTCCACCGCCTTCGACTTCCCGACGCTCATGGGGTACGACAGCGACTCGCCGAAGGCCCTGGGGGAAGTGGGCAAATGCGGCGTAGCCATTGACACGCTGGAAGACTTTCTGGCGCTGATCGACGGCATTCCGCTGGATCAGGTCACCACCTCCATGACGATCAATCCCCCGGCCACCGTGCTGTGGGCCATGTACTGCGCGGCGGCTGAAATCAAAGGCGTCCCCCTGAATCAAATCGGCGGCACCATTCAAAACGACATGCTCAAGGAATTCATCGCGCAGAAAACGTTCATGTGCCCCCCGGAGCCTTCCGTCAAGCTGATCAGCGACACGGTCGAATTCGGCGCGAAATACGTTCCCCGTTGGAACCCCATCAGCATCAGCGGCTACCATATCCGCGAAGCGGGCTCCACGGCCGTGCAGGAGCTGGCCTTTACGCTCCGGGACGGCATTGAATACGTCGAAGACATTCTTCGCCGCAAAAAAATGAACGTGGACGACTTCGCTCCGCGCCTGTCGTTCTTTTTCAACGCGCATATCGACCTTTTCGAGGAAATCTGCAAACTCCGCGCCGCGCGCCGCATCTGGGCCAGGGTCATGCGCGACCGCTTCGGCGCCAAAAATCCGCGCTCCCTGTGGATGCGCTTTCACGTCCAGACCGCCGGCTGTTCGCTCACCGCCCAGCAGCCTTACAACAACGTCGTTCGAACCACGATCGAGGCGCTCGCCGCAGTGCTGGGCGGAACCCAGTCGCTGCACACCAATTCGCTGGATGAGGTGTTGTGCCTGCCGTCCGAACACGCGGTGGAAATCGCGCTGCGCACCCAGCAGATTCTGGCCGAGGAAACCGGTGTGGTCAACACGATCGACCCCCTGGCCGGCTCCTACTTCGTCGAATCCCTGACCAACGAGATGGAGAAGAAAGCCTGGGAATACATCGAAAAGATCGATGCCATGGGCGGCATGATCGCCGCCATCGAAAGAGGCTATCCGCAAATGGAAATCGCGGACGCGGCCTACGCGTTCCAGCGGCAGATTGAAGCCGGGGAAAAGATCATGGTGGGCGTCAACAAATACGCCACCGAAGCGAGGCATCCGGTGCCGCTGGTGGAAATCGACGAAAAAGTCGGCGAAGAGCAGGTTCGGCGGCTAAAAGACCTGCGCCGGCGCCGCGACAACCGCGCCGTGAGTCAATCGCTGGCCGACCTTCGCGCCGCCTGCAAAAACGGTGAAAACGTCATGCCGCACTGCATCACGGCGGTGAAAAACCTGGCCACTGAGCAGGAAATCTGCGACGTTTACCGCGAGGTTTACGGGGAGTATCAGGACCCGGGTTTATTCTAAAACGGCGGGGAACGGTCACGCCTGTTCCCCGCTGCAATCATGGGGATGTTATGCCGGAAAGAAAAATTCGAGTGATGGTGGCCAAGCCCGGACTGGACGGCCACGACCGGGGCGCGCGCATTCTGGCCCGCTGTTTTCGCGACGCCGGTTTTGAAGTGATTTACACCGGCTGTCATCAAACCCCGGAGCAGGTCGCGGCGGCGGCGATTCAGGAGGACGTGGACCTCGTGGGGTTGAGCTGCCTGTCGGGCGCGCACCGCATTCTGTTTCCGCGCGTCGTGGAGCTGCTTCGGGAAAAGAACGCTTCCGACATTGCCGTGATCGGGGGCGGCATCATCCCCGAACAGGACTTCCAAATGCTCTACGACGCGGGCATCCAGGCGATCTTTACGCCCGGCGCTTCACTGGATTCCATTGTAGATTGGATTCGCACCCATGTCCGAACCGGAAACTGACCGGCGCGGCAAACATCACGACATGACTCAAACCACCCAGAAAATATGCGCGGGCGATGTCCGCTCGGCCTCGCGGCTGATCCGGGACCTGGAGGACAAACGGCCCGAAGCACGACGGCGCCTCCGGCAGCTTTTTCCCCACACGGGCCGATCCTTCATCATCGGCATCACCGGCTCGCCCGGCGCGGGGAAAAGCACGCTCGCCGACGCGCTGATCGGGGAGCTGCGCAAGCAAAATAAAACCGTGGGCGTTCTGGCCGTTGACCCGAGCAGCCCCTTTTCCGGCGGCGCTCTGCTGGGCGACCGCGTCCGCATGCTGCGCCACGCGGAAGACCCCGACGTATTCATCCGGTCGCTGGCCACGCGGGGCGCGCTGGGCGGACTGGCGCGGGCGGCGGGTGACGCGATCCATGTCATGGAAGCCATGGGCAAGGACGTCATTCTGGTAGAGACGGTCGGCATCGGCCAGCAGGAACTCGATATCATTCACCACGCACACAGCATCATCGTGGTGCTGGTCCCCGGCATGGGCGATGAAATCCAGACCATGAAAGCGGGCATCATGGAAATCGCCGACGTATTCGTCATCAATAAGGCGGACCGTCCGGGGGCAAAGCAGCTCAGGACGGAACTGACCGCCCTGCTCAACGCCTCGCCGCACGGACCCCGGGACTGGGTTCCGCCCATCGTCAGCATCGGCAATCTGTATGAACCGGAAATCTTCGCCAAAAAAACGGCGGAGCTGATGGACGCCGTCACGAAACACCATGCACACCTCATCGTCAGCGGGCAATTCGCCGAGCGGGCGGAGCGCAAAGCCGTGATGGAAATCACCGACGCCTTGAGCGCCTGCATTCTGGAGCCGGTGCTGGAGCGCCTGATCGCGAACGGCGAGTTGAAAAAAATCGCCCAAAAAATTCAGACTCGGGAAACGGACCCCTTTACCGAGGCGGAAGCCATTGCGCGCCGTTTCCTCAAAACGGGAGAAACTTCATGAAAAAAGAAGCCGGGAAAAGCAGGGCCGAAAAACCCGCCGGACGGACGGACCGCGGCCTGGTCATCGTGATCACCGGCGACGGCAAGGGCAAAACCACCTCCGCGTTCGGCCAGGCGCTGCGCGCCGTCGGTCAGGGGTACAAGGTTTACATGATGCAGTTCATGAAAGGCCGCAACTACGGCGAGTTCAAGGCCGCCCGCCGGTGCCTGCCTTCCCTGACGATCCGCCGCTCGGGTCTGGACAGCTTCGTCATGCGCGGCAACCCGGCCCCGGTGGATGTTGAATTGGCCCGGAAGGGCTTTGAATCGGCCAAAAAGGCGATCGCCTCCGGCCGGTATGACATGGTCATTCTCGATGAAATCAACGTGGCGGTGGACTTCAAGCTCATCGAGCTTGCGGATCTGCTGGATTTGATCCGCCAAAAGCCGCCGAAGCTTGATTTGATTCTGACCGGCCGGTACGCCGCCCGGGAAGTGATTCGCCTGGCCGACACGGTCAGTGAAATCAAAGACGTCAAGCACCATTACGCCGCCGGCATCAAAGGCCGGGCGGGAATCGAATACTGATTTTTTCCGGAGAAAGATATGTTTGCATGGATTGCCGGTCCGGAGGCCTGGGTCTCCCTGGCCACCCTGACGGCTCTGGAGATTGTTCTGGGCATCGACAACATCATTTTCATTTCCATTCTGGTGGGGAGGCTCCCCGTCCGGAAACGAAATTTCGCGCGCAATCTGGGCTTGATGCTGGCGATGCTTACCCGGCTGGCCCTGCTATTTTCGATCGTCTGGGTGGCGAATCTCACCCAACCCTGGTTTACGGTCTTTGGACAGGACATATCCGGACGCGATTTGATTTTAATCGGCGGAGGTCTGTTTCTGCTGGCCAAGGCCACCCATGAAATCCACAGCAGCCTGGAAGGAATCGAGGAGGCCGAACCGATGCGGAAAACCGCTTCCCTGGCGGCTGTCCTGATTCAGATCGCGCTTCTGGACGTCGTATTCTCGCTGGATTCCGTCATCACGGCCGTCGGCCTGGCTCAGCACATCTCGATCATGGCGACGGCCATCATCCTCGCCGTATGCATTATGCTGGTCGCCGCCAAACCGATCGCCGAATTCGTCGACGCCCATCCGACCATTAAAATTCTGGCGCTTTCCTTCCTGATCCTGGTGGGCGTCACGCTGATGGTCGAAGGCTTCGACGTGCACGTGCCGAAAGGCTACATTTACTTTGCGATGGCATTTTCCGTGGCGGTGGAAATGCTGAACATCCGCATGCGCAAAAAACAGACAGCCCCGATCCAGCTGCGCAAAGAAATCAGCGGCTAGCGGACGCGCTACCGGGGAGGCATGCGCAGCGCGCCGTCAAGGCGGATGCAGCAGCCGTTCAGCATCGGATTCTCGATGACGTGCGCCACCATGCGGGCAAACTCCACGGGCCTGCCCAGGCGGCGGGGAAAGGGAACTCCTCTGGCCATGTCTTCCTTGACGGAGGACGGCAATCCGGCCATGAGCGGCGTTTCAAAAAGACCCGGCGCGATCGTGGCCACGCGAATGCCGTAATCAGCGCATTCCCGGGCGATCGGCAGCGTCATCCCGACGATGCCGCCCTTGGACGCGGCATAAGCCGCCTGGCCGATCTGACCGTCAAACGCCGCAATGGATGCCGTATTGACAATCACGCCCTTTTCGCCCTCCTCATTGGGGGCGTTGTTCACCATCTGTTCGACGGCCAGACGAATCACGTTCAGGGTTCCCACCAGATTGATGGAGATCACTTTGTTGAAGAGGGAAAGAGGCAGAGGACCTTTTTTACTCAACACTTTGGCCGCATCCGGCACGCCCGCGCAGTTGACGGCCGCCGTGATCTTCCCGAAGCGATCCAAAGACCGCTGAATTGCCCGGCGGACGGAATCTTCGCCGGTCACGTCGCAGCGGACAAAAAACACTTTCTCGGCGGCTTCCCGGGCCAGCTTCTCGCCCCGGCCTTCGTCCAGATCCAAAATCACGGCTTTCGCGCCGCGGGCGACCAACTCCAGCACCGTGGCTTCCCCCAACCCCGAGGCGCCGCCGGTCACCAGCGCGACCACATCCTGCATGTTCATGTTTCCTCCCCTACACGATCTCTCTTCCGATAATCATATTCTGCACCTCGCGCACGCCTTCATAAATGTCGATGATATGGGCGTCGCGCGCCAGTTTGGAGATTTCATACTCCGCAGTAAATCCGTAGCCGCCGTGCAGATGCAGCCCCTCGCTGGCGCAGAAAAGAGCCGCTTCCGCGCAGGTATTCTTGGCCAGGGACGCGAAGATGCCCGCATCCTTGTCATTCTTCTGGATTTTCCAGCAGGCTTTCCACAAAGACAGTTCGGCGAGCTCCACTTTTTTCCACATGGCGGTAAGCGTGTCGCGGGCGACGGGCAGATCGCAGATGCGCGAGCCGAACTGTTTGCGTTCGCGCGTGTAAGCCATCGTCAGGTCCAGCGCCCTTTTGGCCAGCCCCAGGCCGATGGCCGCGACCATCGGGCGGGCGAAGTCGAGCACGTCCATGATGTATTTGAAGCCGTAGCGTCGGTTGCCGATGATCTGATCGGGCTCAACGATCACGTCCTCAAAGGTGACGCCGGCCGTGTTGGACAAGCGCTGGCCGAGCTTGTCCTCGGGTTTGCCGATCACAATTCTGCCGCCGGTGGACAGCTGAATCTCCCGGGTGGCGTATCCGACATCGGGAAGGTCCGCTGCGACCACGGATTCCGCCGGGACCACCACGCAGGCCATGAAACTGCTCGAGGGCTTGCCGATCTTGCACAACACCGTGAACTGGGACGCGTAGGACGCATTGGTGATGAAGCACTTGGAGCCGTTGAGGACATAGGAGCCGTCGTCGCGCGGCGCGAGGAAGCTGGTCATCAGGGAGTTGTCGGACCCGGCGCCAGGCTCCGTCAGGCAGAAAGACGCCAGGAGCGGCTTCTCCACGAAGGGCCGCAGAAACCGCTCCTTCTGCCGGTCCGTTCCGTGCCGGCTGATCACCACATTGGCCAGATCGTTGCACATGGCCGACGTGGCAATGCCCGTATCGCCGTAGGAGAGCTCCTGAATGATCAGCGCGGAAGAAAACACGTCCACGTCAAATCCCTTGATGGATTCGGGAATGCACAGGTTTACAAGCCCCATTTCCCAGGCTTTGGTGATGATCGCCCACGGAAAGCCGTGCTCCTTTTCCATCTCCAGGATGCGGGGGCTGATTTCATTCTTCACCAGCCTGCGCACCGCATCCACGTAGAGCAGTTGATTTTCACTGAAGCTGAAATCCATGCCTTGTCCTTCCTGGAGCGGGATCGGCACCGCTACGAAACACCGGTAAAGATTTTTTCCGCGGCCGCCAGCCCGGTGATGGATTCGCAGGCCGCTCCGATGGTTTTAAAGAAGTCGCGCAGCGGGCGCCCGGGACCGATTTCATAAATCATGACGGCGCGGCCGGCCAGCGCCTGCATGTTGTCGCGCCATAACACAGAAGAGGAGAGCTGGTGAACCAGGTTGTTCAGGATTCCGTCCGCGTCGGCCGGATGAAACGTCCCCCGGTAGTTGGACGTCACGGCGGGCGCGTTCTCAACGTTCCACGCGCCGCTCGTCTGCTTCAGGGCTTCCCGAAACGGCTCTTCGATTTTTTTCATAAAGCGGCTGTGAAAAGGCGCGCTGACGTTGAGCGGCACCACCCGGCAGGATTTGGGGCCGGAAAACAGATCTTTGCATCGGTTTCCCGCCTCGGGCAGGGCCGCCGCCTCGCCGCTGATCACGACCTGATTGGCGGAGTTGATATTGGCGACATCCACCGGCAAGTCGGCCAGGGCAGCCTTGATCGCTCCCGCGTCGATCCCTTCGGCGATGATGGCGGCCATCGCCCCCACCCCCACCGGAACCGCTTCCTGCATGAGCCGTCCGCGCGTCCGGACAATCCGGACCGCGTCGGCAAAGGGTATGACGCCCGCAGCCACCAGCGCCGAGAACTCGCCCAGGGAATGGCCGCCGAAGCAATCCGCTTTCCATCCGTATCTTTCGGCCAGCCCCCGGAGCATGGCTGTTTCGGTCGCCACCAGGCAGGGCTGTGTGTATTCGGTCAGATGCAGGCGGGCGTCTTCCTCAAAACAAATCGCCGCCACATCGAGCCCCAAAGCGTCGGAGGCTTCTTCAAACGTCCTGCGGCACACGGGAATCGTGTCATAAAAATCCTTTCCCATGCCCTGCCGCTGGGAACCCTGTCCCGGAAAAACAGCCGCCGTGGTCCCGGCTTCACTCATACGTTCTCCTTACCGTTGTGCGATCAGAACCGGCGCTTCCCCGTCTCCGATTTCAAATAGGAACATGTTCAACCGCGAACCGGCCCGCGCCCGAAGAAACCGCGCCGGCCGTGCGCCGGGATTGACATTCCGGCGCTTCATGATAGAGAAGTCTTAAAACGAAGCTCCGGCGAAAGTCAAGTTGAAATTGGGCAACGCCATGCAGGACAACAAGATGGGCATTCTGGAACGAGACTTTTACGCGCGGCCGACGATCACCGTGGCGCGCAGCCTTCTGGGGAAAAGATTGATCCGGCATGTCAACGGCGCGGAGCTGTCGGGCGTCATCGTCGAGACGGAAGCCTACTGCGGGCGCGCGGACAGCGCCTGCCACGCCCATCGGGGGAAAACGCTCCGCAACGCCGTCATGTTCGGACGGCCGGGCGTGGCCTACGTCTATTTCACCTACGGGATGCACTACATGCTGAACCTGGTGACGGAGGAGGAAGGAAACCCCTGCGCGGTGCTCGTGCGGGCCCTTCTGCCCGTCTCCGGCCTTGACGAAATGCAGGCCAGGAGAAAGAAGCACGGAAAAGAACTGACCAACGGACCCGCCAAACTCTGCCAGGCGCTGGCGATCGACAAATCCCTGAACGGCTGGGACCTGACGCGGGGAGAACGTTTGTGGGTGGAAAGCCACATGCGGGTGACGGACCGGGACATTCTATCCACGCCCAGAATCGGCATCGACTACGCCCGCGAGGAAGACCGGAAAGCGCCATGGCGGTTCCTGCTCCGTCCGGGAGCGGAAAGGAACACCGTTTGAGTCGGCATGTCGCCCATACCCTTTTCGTTTGCCTGAGCGTGTCTTGTATAAACCCTCTCCATGGCCGCTCAAGGGGACATCGTTCGGGCAACAACCTGGAATCACCTGCCCCCCTCAAATCCCTGACCGTCACAAGAGGCGGCGCGAAGTCATTCGGCCTATTCCCCGGACGGATCGATCTTTGACTCGGAAGAAAGATCCAGGAACAATTTCCAGGAGGCCAGGAAAAAGGAGGCGACCACCGGCCCCAGAACAAAGCCGGAAAATCCGAAAACGGCGATGCCCCCCAGGGTGGACAGAAAGATCAGCAGCGGATGCATCTGGATATCCTTGCCCAGCAGAATCGGCCTGAGCAGGTTGTCCACGGAACTGATCACGACGACGCCGAAAAACAGGATGGCAATTCCCTGCCAGACATGCCCCGCCGCGAGCATGATGATGCCGGCCGGCGCCCAGATGACCGCGTTGCCGATGGCGGGCACAATCGACAAACCGACCATCAGCACGCCCCAGACCAGCGGATTCTCGATGCCTGTGAAGTAAAAAACCAGCCCGCCCAAGAGCCCCTGGATGCCGCCGATGACGAACGTGAATTTCAGCGTGGCCTTCGCCGTGACGAGAAATTCCGACGTAAAGGTGCGGATATGGCTGTCATCCACCGGCAGGTAGCGGGAAATGGTCTTGAACAGATCTTCCCCGTCGCGGAAAAAATAAAAAAGGCAATAGAGCGCCACGGCAAACTCAATCAGGAAAATCATCGTGTTCTGCGTAAAGGCCGAAAGATTTTTGACCAGAAATTCGGCGAAGGTTTTCAACAGTTCGACGGATTTTTCGGTAATCATCGCGTGATCGGGCTGAAAACGCGCCACCAGGGGATGGCTGCCGACGGACTGGAGGAAGCCGGTAAGGGTTTGCATCCAAGAACCGCCGTTTTGGTTCATGGACTGATAGAGGTCAAGCGACTGCCCGACCAGCAGGGTGAGAATCAGACCGGCCGGAAGAATCAGCGTGAGAAGGACGGCCGCAAGAGCCAGCCCCGCCGAAGCATTCGGATTCTTGAACTTCCGCCGCAGCCATTCGTTGACGGGATCAAAAATCGCCGCCAGCAAAACCGCCCAGAAAATCGCAAAGAAAAACGGCTTCAGGATATGGCCCAAAAGCCAGGTCACCGCGCCCAGAACCAGAAAGAAGATCAGCAGGGGAAAACCGGCCGACAGTTTGTTGAACATTGTCAAGCGCCTCCTTTACACCGGCGGATGCAGCCGGCTTCTCCTGCGGTACAGGCGAAGCTGCAAATGCCGCCGGATCAGGACGGATTTGACGTGAATCACCCGGTAACTGTAGCGGATATTTTTTTCCAGCCGCTCCGGGTACGCCGCGACGGGAACATTCAGCTTCGACGTGCCGGCGGCCACTTTTCGAAACAGGTTGATCTCCTTGCCGACAACCCGGGCCCTTCCGTTTTTCACGGCGTCCAGCATCGCGGGGCCCGAGAATTCGCAGTCGGCAACCGTTACGACCTTTCCCATATGGTACAGGGAGTGGCCGTCGCTGCCGCCGGTGATCGCTTTTTTCAGGTAAAGCCCCAGCAGCGCGCAGCGCAAATTCCAGCGGTGAATATTTTCGGCGTTGATGACCTCCACGCCGTCCACGGCGTCGAGCAGGCGCTCCAACCGGGCCTGCTCGAAATTCAGGTTGCAGATTCCCGTGTAGGCCACGCAGTAGGGGTGCGGGAAAATCGTCATGGAAGGAAAAAGCCTGGCCGATTGAACAATCTCTTCCATGGAGAGTTTGGTGGAACTCATGATCTCCCGGCCCAGGAAAGGCTGGACATATTTCGTGTAAAACTTTTTTAAATGGCGGGCCTCGTCAAAATACACCAGGATATGCGTGCCTTCCCGGGAGGTGATTTCGATGCCGGGAATGGAGGGCACGTCCGGGTGCTGGGCCATTTCCAGGGCGCCCGCGATGTCGTTATGATCGGTAATGGCAATCCCCACACCCAGCGCCCGCGCCCGGTTCGCGATCTCCCGCACGGTGTCTCGCCCGTCCGTGTGGCAGGTGTGAAAATGCATATCGAACACGGCACAGTCCCGGCGCAAAAGCGCAAGGTTCGGTTTTTCAAAAAGGATTCTGTTTTCGTTCATTCAATTTTCACCGTTTTCCCGGGGGGTGTTTAGCACAGATTCCCTGGAATCACAAACGCGCCCTGCCGCATCCAGTCCGGGAATTTGCGGGAAGGCCCGGCCTGTGGTATGCTTCACATCATGAAGCCGCAAAGTCCGCCGGGCGACCTGACCTTATTGCTGCAGGCTCTGCATTTTTCAGCCCAGAAGCACCGCGATCAGCGGAGAAAGGATTCGGCCGCGTCGCCGTACATCAACCATCCGATCGAAGTCGCCTTTCTGGTATGGACGGTCGGCTGCGTTCACGACGAAGCCACGATTCTGGCCGCGATTCTCCACGACACGATTGAAGACACGGATACGACGCCGGAAGAAATCCGCTCCCGCTTCGGCGACGACGTCCTCGGCCTGGTGTTGGAAATGAGCGACGACAAAAGCCTGCCCAAACCGGAAAGAAAACTCAAGCAGATCGTCCATTCCCCCCGGTTGTCGCTTCGCGCCAAACAGATCAAACTGGCCGATAAAATCTGCAATGTTCACGATATCGCTTTTGCCCCGCCCGACGGCTGGCCGCTCAAAAGGAGAATCGACTACCTGGAGTGGGCCCGGGATGTCATCGACGGCCTCCGGGGCGCCAATGAAAATCTGGAAAAGCGATTTGACGAGACGCTGGCGCTGGCCCGGCAAAAGCTGGCCGGGGAAAGCGAAGGCAATCCATAATTATTTTACCGTCATCCCGACCACCCGGTAGTTGAATTCATAGTTGAGCGCACCGCTCCAGTCCTGGGCGAAGACGCTCTTGTAGCGGGTGCCGTAAACCGGCCCGACCGGCTTGCCGTACGTATAAAACCAGTTCATGATCGGCGTGCCCGAAAATCCCAGCGCGATCCAGTAGGCGCCCGGCATCAAAACGGGTTTTTCCTTCTCGCCGAATTTGAAATCCACCCAGCGGTAACCGGGCTTGCCGGAAATGTCGTCCAGGCTGATCATCTGCGTCGTGTACAGGATGTCCCCCGGCTTGCCGTCCTGATCCTTGAAAATGTCCACCCAGATCCATCCCTCGCCTCCGAATTTGTGCAGCGCCAATCCCACCTGCTCAACCGTCAACGGTTTGGCCAGTTCCACAACCTGGGCATACTGCGTCGCGTTGGTGGTCACATACTCCGCTGTTTCCACCAGAAAACTTCTGGACATTTCAAAGGAATCCTTGCCTTTGGCTTTGATTTCGCGGGGAAATGCAAAATCAACATTTTCCGGATATTCCAGGTTACCGAAAACGAAAGGCACCTTATACTCCCAGGCTTTGGGAGGCTTCATCGGAGGCGCAGGCTTTGGCGGTTCAGGCGCGGGGACCGGCGGCACGGGTGCAGGGGGAGCCGGTACCGGAGGTGTCGGGACCGGCGGCACGGGCGCAGGAGGAGCAGGTATCGGAGGTGTC
>DAOTJI010000084.1:0-11426 GCA_035448625.1 Smithellaceae bacterium
TTGCGTACATAACCCTATCCTTTGCTGACATTAAGAACGAAGCTTATAGACAAAATGAACCTTTTTGTCAATAAAATTCGGCCGCCCTGCGGATATTTTATCCGGATGGCGGCAGGGAGGCCTAAAATACCGATATCAAGAAGAAATTTGCTTGCATTCCACGGCGGCAAAAAGATAGGATTCATCATCAGCGTCAGGAAAGAATAAAAGAGGTGAATTTGTGAAAAGAACCGGCGCTTGTCTTGTTTTCGTTGTTTTTTTTCTGGTCTGGCCGTCACTTCCGGCAACCGCCGTCGATGATCCACGGGGGGTGGTCGAGGGGCTCTTGGTTGCCGAAGGACTGGATCCCGAAAAGGTCAGCAGCCTGCTGCGGGACAGCCGTGTGTCCGTCCGCCCGGAGATTGTCCTGAAAAATCTATTCTTTTCCAAACCCAAGGGGTCCGGGCAGAATCCCGAAGTCATGGAAATCGACCCCCGCCAGATTGAACAGGGCAGGAAATTCATGAAAGAAAACGAGACGGTTTTGTCCGCCGTCAAAGAGCGCTTTGGTGCCTCGCCGAGGATCATCACGTCGATTCTCATCGTGGAATCCCGGCTGGGGACCTATCCCATGCCGTATAACGTGTTCAATGCATACGCCAATCTGGCCTTTGTGCTGGATCCGGTCTATTGGAAGGAAATCCAAAACCGCTATGGGGACGCCTATCCAGAGATTCGGAGCGAAGCAACCGTCGTCCGGGCGAAAAGAAAAGCAAAGTGGGCGGTGCGGGAGTTATATCACTTGAGCCAGATCGCCGATCATCTGGAGACGGATCCATTGAGTCTTTCGGGATCTTTTGCCGGCGCAATGGGCCCGGCGCAATTTATTCCTTCTTCCTTCTGGATTTTTGGAGTGGACGGCAATGGGGACGGGATGGCCGATCCTTCGAATATGACGGATGCCGCGTTCAGCATGGGGCATTATCTCAGAAAATTCGGCTGGAGGGAGGACGCCCCCGTCGAACAGAAACGCAGGGCGATCTGGCACTACAATCGCAGCCGCGTATATGTGAATACCGTGATGATGCTCTATGAAAAACTGGGAAGTAAAACCGGTCCCGCTGCGCCGGTTCCCTCCAGCGGATCTTCGGATCCGGGCGGGAAGCCGCCGGGCTGATCGCTTGCGCCCGCGTTTCCCAAGGATCCGGACGGCCGCTTTTGTCCATACAGGACAAGCGTCCGGTATCCGCATCTTCTTACCCGGAAGGGGTAAGATCAAAAATTACCACGGATCAACAAACGAATGACTTGCCTCCGCGGGCGGGCGGCCCGCCGCGGATTGAAGCCCCCGCATGATCCACTGCCGGGTTTCGGCCGGATCGATAACGGCGTCAATCTCAAGGTGCGCGGCCATGTTGATGGCCTTGCCGCGTTCGTAGAGCTGGGCCACCAGAAACTCGTAAAATTCTTCACGCTTCTGCGGGTCTTCGATGGCCGCCAGTTCCTTTTTGAAACCGGCCTTCACCGCTCCTTCCAGACCCATTCCGCCGAATTCGCCCGTGGGCCAGGCGGCCGTGAAAAAGGACTCGTGGAATCCTCCTTTGGCCATGGCCATGACGCCCAGACCGTATCCACGGCGCAGAACCACAGTAAAATAAGGCACGGTGACATGCGAGCCGACCACGAACATCCGGCAGACGTGCCGGACCTGGGCGCGCTTTTCAATTTCCGGACCGACCATGAAGCCGGGCGTGTCGCACAGAGAAAGAATCGGAATTCCGTGCGCGTTGCAAATCATCATCAGCCGCACGGCTTTGTCCGCGCCTTCGGCTTCGATGGCTCCGGCCATGTGCATGGGATTGTTGGCGATCACGCCGAGGGGTCGGCCTTCAATGCGGATCAGTCCCGTGACCATGCAGAGGCCGAATTTGGGCTTCAGCTCCAGAAACGAGTCGGTGTCCGCAAGAGCTTTAATGACATTGCGGACATTGTAAGCGCGTTTGCGGCTCTCGGGAATGGCAGTGCGCAGTTTGAGTTGATCGCCCGCCTGCCAGGAAGACGCCGCGCCCTGGAAATAGGAAAGATATTTTTTGGCCGCCGCGACCGCCTCTTCGTCGTTTTCCACTTCGATATCGACGACGCCGTTTTGCGTCTGCACGTCCATCGGGCCGACTTCTTCCGGTTTGAAGACGCCCAGGCCGCCGCCTTCGATCATGACGGGTCCGCCCATGCCGATGCTGGAATTTTTGGTGGCGATAATCACGTCGCAGCAGCCCAGAAGAGCGGCATTGCCGGCGAAGCAAAAGCCGGAAACCACGCCGACCATGGGGACACGGCCGCTGAGACGTCCGAAGAGGGCAAAAGTCGTCAGATCCAGCCCCGCCACCATGACGCCTTCGGCATCGACATCGCCCGGTCTTCCGCCACCGCCTTCGCCGAAGAAGACCAGAGGAAGCTTCTCATCGTAACAGAGTTTCAACATGCGGTCTTTTTTCTTATGGTTGAAGTATCCCTGCGTGCCGGCGAGCACCGTGTAGTCGTAAGACAGGACCATGCAGCGGGCTTTATCCGCGTTAAACATCGAACCATTGACGGCGCCGATGCCTGCGATCATGCCGTCGGTCGGGGTTTTGGCGATTAAATCTTCGATTTTTCTTCTGCCGCGCTGCGCGGCGACGGCCAGCGCGCCGTATTCGATGAAACTGCCTTCATCGCAAAGGTCCATGACATTGGCGCGCGCAGTGCGCTGGTTCTTTTGTTTTCTTTTGGCAACCACGTCGGGACGGTTTTCGTCCAGCGTGAAAGCATGTCTGCGGATCACTTCGGCCAGATCGGGACGAAGAGTGCCGCTGTCCGTTTTTGGCTGTCCGGCGGCATTTTTATCTTTTTCCTTATCCATTTTCCTTAAACTCCCTGTGATGTAACCGTCAGTCCGTATTTTTTAAAAATGTAATCATTGTCTTCGCCGATATTGGCGGAAATCCACTTTACCCGCAGAGGCGTTTTGGACATCTTGCCGGTGATCGGCAGCGTCACGACGCCGTAGGCCGGATGTTCGACTTTACTGAACGTGCCGCGGACCTGCCAATGTCTCTCCTGGAGGACTTCTTTCGCGGTCAGCATTTTGGTGGTGACGGGAAGCCCGCCACCCCGCCATTTGGAGCGGGCCGCTTTCACGCTGTAGGCGGAGAACTTTTCGTTGATTTCGCCGTAGGTCAGATCCGCGACGGCTTTCTCCACGACCTCGTTGAGTTCCAGAACCTTGTCGATATCGTCCGTAATGCGGTCCAGAAGCGTTTTCCAGTCTTCCTCAATCTTCCATTTTCCCAGAAGCTTCAACGCCGCCCGGAAATCCTGATCCCGGAAGCAGGCGATGGCGACGTAACCGTCCTTGCATTTGAAAAAACCGTACGGGCAAAGGCCATAGTCCAGCGTGCCGTATCGGATTCTCGGTTTTTTCCACACATAGCCGATCGTCGGCGGAAATCCGACGCAGGAGGCGAAAGCGTCGGCGGTGGCGATGTCGATCATTTGCCCTTCGCCCGTGCGGCGTTTGAAGAAGGACGCGATCAATCCGCCACAGGCCGCTCCGACGGCGGAGGTATAGCCGGCGGCGTAAAATCCCGCCCGCGTCGGCCAGTTGTAAGGTTCCGGCGCGGAGGGGAGATCTCCGATCAAAGCCGCGAGACCCGATTCGGCCTGGCTGGTCAGGTCCGTCCAGGGCATTTCAGCCATTTCTTTGCCCTTGGCGGTGTAATGACCGTAAGGCGAAATGGCGATGTAGATCAAGCCGGGATGGATCTCCCTGAGCTGCCGGTAACCGATCCCCCATTCATCCATTTCACCGGGGGCGAACGTTTCGATGAGGATATCCGCCTGCTTGGCGAGGCGCTTGAGATTTTCCCGTCCGTCAGGGCTTTCCAGGTCCAGGGTGATGTGGCGCTTGTTGCGGCTTTCCATCAGGTAGGGAATGCCCACCCCCTGCCGATTTGCGCCATATGGACTTAAAATGCGTGAAGGGTCTCCTTCGGGAGGTTCAACCTTGATGACCTCGGCGCCCGCTTCGGCAAAGAAACTGGCGGCGACGTTTCCGGAAAAATTGGCGTAGCTCAGGTCGAGGACCACCATATCGTCCAGAGCCTCCGCTTTCCCTTCAACGGCCATCATTTTAGAAAGAAACTGGCTCCATTCGGAAAGAGGCTTCGACGCTCCCTTTTTCTGCAGGTATCTGGAATAAACTCGCTCTTTAATGGTCCTCACCCCCTTCATAATTGAATATCTTGTCTTTGGTGATGTCGTGATAAATGGGGGGCCTCTGACCCACCCGGTAATCCCAGTTGCCCACAACCCGTTCCTTTTCCAGCTCCCTGATTTCGGTCTCGGAAAGTCCCAGGATTTTCTTGAACACATAGCGGTTGTGATAGCCCAGCGGCCGGGTGAGCCATTTTGTGCGTCCCGGCGTATGGCTCAGCATGGCGATCGGTCCTTCAATGACCAGTTTTTTGTACATGTCGTCACGGTAATCGATGACGCTTCCCCGTTCCCTTCGCCAGGGGTCGTTGGAGATTTGAACGTCATCCATAACTTCCGCCGCGGCAAAGCGGTGCTTGCGGGCCAGCGTTACAATTTCATCCGCATCCTTTTCCTTTATCCAGGCTTCAACCGCTTTGTATAAGGCCTCGGCATGTTCCGCCCGGAGTCGATGGGCGGCTTTTTGATATCTTTCATCGCGGGCCAGGTCGTCGCGATTCATTGCTTTGCACAATGACTGAAACTGTTTGTCCGTGGCGATGCCCAGCGCAAGAAACTTGCCGTCTCGTGTTTTAAAAATTCCCGAAGGAGAGCAGTTCGGGTCCTTATTGCCGGTGCGCTCCAGATCCTTTCCCAGGGCGTCGGAATACGTGAAGTGGAAAAGCGACCGCATCAGGATTTCCGCCTGGCATCCGTCAATATACTGGCCTTCGCCCGTGCGCTCCCGGTAATTGAGCGCGATCAGAATGAGCATGGCCGCGAAATACCCCGGGAAGAAATCGCCGAAAAAGTCGGGAACCTTGAAATATTTTTCCGTATCGGGATGACCGGTCGCGGCCAGAACGCCGCTGGCACCCTGGGCCAGGAGGTCCCAGCCCGGAAAATACCGGTAGGGTCCGTACTGCCCGTAAGTGCTGAGACTGGCATAAATGACTTTCGGGTTGATCTTGCTGACCTGGGAATAACCGATGCCCCAGGCTTCCACGGTTCCGGACGTGAAATTTTCAATGACGACATCCGCTTTTTCGGCAAGCCTCAGAATCAGATCTTTGCCCTTGGGTTTCTTGACGTCGATGCCGACAAAATATTTTCCGGGATTGATGAAATGCCACAGAGGATTGGAGTGTTTCCAGTACTTGCCCCAGTAGGTTCCGCCGCGCCAGTAGTCGCCCTGATACGGGACTTCCACCTTGATGACGTCGGCGCCGAACTGGCCCAGCACTTTTGCCGTGGTCGGACCGAAAATCATGTGCGACAGATCCAGGACGCGCAGGCCTTTGAGGGCCTCCTTCTTGTGGCTGATGTCCTCCAGGGCAAAAAGTTTCTTTGTAAAATCAAAATAATCTTGGGTCATGGTCACATTCCTATGTACGCTTTCTTCACCAGTTCGCTGTTCAACAGATATTCACTGGATCCTTCAAGAACCACATGGCCGTCCTGCAGGACGTAACCCCGGCTTGCGATTTCCAGGGCATATAGAGCGTTTTGCTCGGAGAGCAAAACGGTAATGCCATTTTCGGGGAAGGTTTTGATGACATCGTAGATCTGCGACATGATTAAAGGGCTCAGTCCCAGCGACGGTTCGTCAATCATCAGCAGTTTGGGCTGGGCCATGAGCCCGCGGGCGATCACCAGCATCTGCTGTTCGCCTCCGCTCATCAGGCTGGCCCGCTGTTCGGAGCGCTCCTTCAGGATAGGAAAAAGGGCGCAGACCCTTTCCATCATCTGTTTTCTGTTCTTCCAGGCCTTCTTCGTCGATGCCCCCATCAGCAAATTTTCCTTGACGCTCAGGTAGGGGAAGATTTTTCTTCCTTCCGGAATCTGGGAGATGCCCAACTGGACGATTTGATCGGAAGGCAGATGTCCGATGGGCCTGCCCTGAAAGGAGATGGTGCCCGATATGGCGGGCAGCACGCCGGAGATGTTGTTGAGCAAAGTGGTTTTCCCCGCGCCGTTGGCGCCCAGAAGCGCGACCAGTTCGCCCTCCCGGATTTCCATGTTGACGCCGTGAAGAACGGGAATGACGCCGTAAGCGGCGTTCAGATCTTTAATGCTGAGCATATCTCGCTCCCAAATAAGCTTCGATGATTTTGGGGTCCGAGGTGACTTCGCGTGGAGGCCCTTCGGCGATCTTTTTTCCGTACTGCAAAACGACAACCCGCTGCGTCGCGTTCATAATGATCTTCATGACGTGTTCGATCCACAAAATGGTAATGGCAAACTGGTCCTGCGCGCTCCAGATCATGTCCAGCGCCCTTGCGGCCTCCGTGGGATTCAAGCCCGCCATGACCTCGTCGAGCAACAGCAGTTTCGGCGTTGTCGCCAGGGCCCGCGCAAGTTCGAGCATCCGCAGTTCGTAGAGATTCAGATCGCGCGCCAGCGTGTCGCGCTTGGAGAAGAGGCCCACAAACTCCAAGTAGTAGGAGGCTTCCAGAGCCGCGTCGGGAAGGCTCATGTGGGAGCGTTTCTTGCCGTTGAGGACGCCGACCAGAACGCCGGCCAGAGCCGTCATGGATTCGAAAGGCTGCGGAATCTGGTACGTTCGGGAGATGCCCAGCTTGCAGATTTTGTTGCTGGCCATGCCCGTGATGTCGGTTCCGTCAAAACGAATGGCCCCGCGGTCGGGCTTGTAGATCCCGCAGATCAGGTTGAGCATCGTTGTCTTGCCGGCGCCGTTGGGGCCGATGAGTCCCACGACTTCCCCTTCTTTCACGGAAAAGCTGACGTCGCTCACGGCGGTGAGGCCGCCGAAATTTTTGGATACGGATGATATCTCCAGCATGAGACTATTCTCTCCTCACATGCAATTTGGGGAAATAATCGCGGGGACGCCTTTTTTTGTACAGGCCCCACAGCCCTTCTCCGCGGGGCAGAAAGACGATCAAGGCGATCAACACCAGCGGGAACACGAAATAGTTCACCGGTCCCAGGCCTCTTAAGGAATCTTCGACGATGGAGATCAGATAGGCGCCCGGAATGGCGCCATAGAGAAACGCCCTTCCGCCGACGATCACGATAATCAGGATTTTCGTCATGAATTCAAGGGGAAGATAGGTGACGCCGGCAAACGTACGGAAGGTATGAACGATAAACCAGCCGACAATCCCGGTTAAAATGGAAGGCGCCACGTAAAAGAATACTTTGTAGGCATCGACGCGAACCCCCATCATGCGGGCGACATTCTCGTTTTCATTTACCGCAGCCATGCTGATGCCGATTCGGGACCGTACCGTCCGGTCGCAAAACAAGAGATAAAGCAGCATCAAAATCAGCGACAGGTAGTAGTAAGCGACGTAGTTCCAGGTTACTTTTTCAAACGACAAGAGGGGGCTCATCCCGACCAGGCCCACTTCCCCCCGGAAGAGGTCGCCCCAGATGTAAGTGACGTCGAGAAAGGTCAGGGGCAGAATGAGGGTGATGAGCGAGAAGTAGAGGCCCTTGGCAATCCAGGTGGTGGGGCTCAAAAGCAATGCAATCACGGTGCAGACGACGACCGTTGCGAGAAGCGTCATGGCCGGATTCCAGCCGAAATGAAGATTCAGCAACGCGGCCGTGTAGCCGCCGACCCCCAGGTAGAGCTGCGGACCGAAATTGACCCGCCCCGTACCCAGCATCTGTAAAGCCAGGGGAATGGCAATGGCCGCGTAAAGATTGGCCGTGGTGATCATGGTCAGGATGTGCGGATATGAATAAACGAAGACGGGCAGAATGAACAACAGGCCGATGCCGACGGTCGGATTTCTCCAGTATCGCGGTTCGATGACCCATTCCGTTTTTTTGTCCCGCCAGCGGGCGACGATGCGATCACGACGTAGTTCAAAGTTTACCATAGCGTTTCTCCCGCAAAAATACCTCCGCGCCGATAAATCATGACGATCAGAGTGACAATCAGAGCCGCAAATCCCATGAAGCGGGGAACAAAGATAAAACTGACCGATGCGTGAATGAAGCCGATCAGATAGGATGCAACGATACTGCCTTTCAGATTGCCCAGGCCCCCGAGAATGGAAATCAGCATGGCCGTCATCAGCAGGGGCGCGCCCATGAACGGATCGACTCCCCAGAAGGGCGCTATGACGACCAGGCAGATGGTCGGGGGGATCACGGAGAGGATCATGGCCAGATAATACATGCGGTTGACGTTGGCACCCATGAGCAGCGCCGCCGGCAGGTTCTGGCTGACGGCCCGGATAATCAGGCCGATTCGGGTTTTCATAAACCAGACGACGTAGACGGCCGTGACCAGAATGCCCGCGAGCGCGGCAATAATCATCTGCCAGGCGAGGGTAACGCCGCCGATGGTGACGACGTCGTCAATGATGGTGGAAGGAATGCTGACGCCTGCCGTCACCGGGTAAAGGTAATTGGCCAGGTGGGCTACGGCGAGAAATACAAGAATGGAAACGGTCAGAAGAATCTCTTCTTCTTCCAGGTAACGCTGAAAGACCCCTTTATAAAAAACAATCAGCGCAAAGGCGCACTGAACCACAATCATCAGTGCAATGCTGGGGACCAACCCCAGATGGGCTTCCTCCATGAAGGCCCAGGTCAGGTACGCGGCCAGAACAAAAACGACCCCGTATCCGAGATGAAATATTCGGAGGACCCCGCAGATCAGCGAGAATCCGAGAGAGATTAAAAGATAAATCGAACCCCAGATCAGGGCGTAAATGACGATTTGCAGAAGGGTATCACTCATGGGGTCTGCTCTCCCTTTGTGTTAAGGCGGATTCAAGGGGCATCTTTGACCTTAGAATCTTTGTTTTCTTTTTGGATGGAACCGGCGGTTTTGAAAGAGGGAATCCGCGCAAGGCAGGCGCGGATTCCCTCCCTCCGGTTATTTGCGCAGATCCATCGGCGATTTGTAATCGGCCATTTTATATTTCAGAGGATAGATCACTTTCATTTCACCGGACTGCCATTGGACGATCGGCGTCACATACTTGGGCGGGGGAAGGTTGTAGTGGTATTTCGCATTCCAGCCGATGGTTCCCAGAACGGCCACTTCTTCAACCTTCTCCAGTTGTTTGATCAATTGATCGATGTTTCCCGTCCCTCCGGCTTTTTCGATGGCTTTCTTAAAGCCATAGATGGTGTCGTAGGTGGTGTGCGAACCGAAGATGGGGCCGACTTTATAGTTTTTTACCAGATTGTCCATGAAAGGGATCGTTTTCGGTGTAATGGGGACCCGGACCAGTGAAGAACCGACCATCACGCCGTTGACTTTGCCTTCCGTCATTTTCCAGATCGGCGGCATGCCGGCAAGGCCTCCCCAGATAAAGATCGGGATATTTCTGGCGCCGGACTGCGACCACTGCTTGATAAAGGCCGGCTGGTCGATATACCCTACGACACAGTCGATCAGGTCGGCGCCGGATTTGGCGATTTCTTCAAAGATGGGGTTAAACATCTTCTGATCGAGAGAGGTGGTCGTCTGATAAACAACATTGACGCCTTTCTCTTTATAAATGTCCGGCAGAGACGGCGAAACGCCGGGGATGCCTTTACGCAACGGCTTGGTCCATTCCATGTCTTCATAGAGAATGGCGACTTTTTTGGCTTTGATCTGGTTTTTGAAACAATCGATGTTGTCGGGAGCCAGGATCTTCAAATAATTGGTTGAGATGGCATAGTAGGTCTGGAATCCGAAGCGGTATTTTTTATAGTTGTCGCGCACGCGGTGCCAGATGTCGTCCCCGGAGCCGATGGTGCTGAAAAAGATATGAGGGTATTCGGGAAACAACTCGGCGCCGATTTCCATGCCGGCCACGCCCATTTCCACTTTTTCCGCGATGAAAACCGCCAGGACTCTATCGTTCATCACCAGTTTTTTGTAGATTTCAACGCATTTGGGGATTTCGCCCTTGGTGTCTTCGACGATCAGCTTGACCTGGCGCCCCTGAATGCCGCCCGCTTTGTTGATTTCATCGACGGCCATGGTGGCTGCGCCCTTGGCGCTGAGCGAGAAGGGAGCGGACATATTTCCCATGAGGCCGATTTTAATCGGTCCCGTTGTGTCCGGGCTTGCGGCCCCCGCTCCTGTGACCAATAGAAAAACCAAAATCATTCCGGCAAACAGACGCATCTTTTTCATAGTGATAACCCCCTGTTCCCTAAAGTTTTTTTCTTGACAATACCTTTTTTTGTGACTTATATAGCGATCATTATATAAAATCAGACCGTACCGTGTCAAGGCAAAAATAAAACAGGGGGCGATGGATTGGGCAAATCAATGATGAACCATACGGGGACCGACTGCCGCCGACAGATTCTGGATGCGTCGCTGCCGCTGTTTGCCCGCAAAGGATATGCCGCTACGTCGGTGCGGGAGATTCTGGACGCGGCGGGCATCACGGCGCCGACTTTATATTATTATTTCGGGAACAAAGAGGGGCTTTACCTCCATCTGATGCAAACGCACTGCGCGATGATCGACGAAGCCCTTTCCGCATACACCGACGACGCCGTCGGCGCCACGCAGCGCCTCAAGAATCTGGTCGACAAGATTTTTCAGCTCGTCATCGAGGACAAGGATTTTTTCCGGCTGATGTTTGCGGATTACTACGGTCCGTCCGAGAGTGCGCCTTACTGCGATTATATTTCCTACCATGTCAAGTTTCATGCGGCCATCAGGAAAATTCTTGAGGAAGGGATGAGGTCGGGAGAGTTTCAACCCGGAAACGCGGGACATATGACCTGGATGATCCGAGGCGTGGTGCAGCTGGCGATGGAGGAACAGATCAAGGAAGACCGGGAGAAAATTGACCGAAAGGGGCTTCAATCCATCCTCGATCTGATTCTGGATCGTCTGTCCAGACCGTCGAAGGCGGATGCCACGGTTCATTCCGAACGTAAATCATTTCAGGGAGGGTAAGCCATGGATTTGGGGATTCAGGGGAAGATCGGCATGGTCACGGGTGGAGGCAAGGGCATCGGTGAAGCGATCGCTTTGCGCCTGGCATCCGAAGGGGCAAGAGTGGTTGTGGCGGATCTGGATCCGACCGCGGCGGAAAAGGTTGCCCAAACGATTCAGGCGCGGGGAGGAAATGCGCTGGCCGTTGTCTGCGATGCGACAAACCCGGAAGCGGTTGATGCCATGATGGACGAAGCGATCAAAGTTTACGGTGCGATCGACATTCTCGTCAACAACGTGGGCGGAGGGTCCGGCATTGCCCTGGTGGCGAAGTCCCGTCTCG
>DAOTJI010000085.1:0-10547 GCA_035448625.1 Smithellaceae bacterium
ATTCAACCCTGCTGATACCGACAAGCTGGGCGGCCTGGCCGGAACTTAAACGGCCAAGCTCAAATAATTTGACTGCCATCGCCCTTTTCGCTTCAGCTTCAAAATCCTCAGGGCTTTGGTTAGTAACCGCAGGCATCGTGTCTGGATAGTCCACTACGATAGATCTCTGCATACAAACCTCCTTTTTCCTGAACACGCAATCCGTGTATAACCCATTGATAATTTTAAATCAAGAATGGTCTTGTGATCATCTCAATCGTTTAAACCGGAATCATACTTTTTGAAGACTGATTCCCCAGGTTGCATTTTGAGAATCAGCACCAAGATGAATTTAGAAGCTCGGATGACGGGTAGCAGGCCAGAACAAAAAAAGCCGCCGCGATAATTCGCTGCGGCTTTTTATCAAAACCAGAATTTCTTATTTCGATGAAAAAAACGCGTCAACCTTTTTAAAATTCTCGTCAGCCGCCGCCTTGAATTCCTCGCGGCCCTTCTTGTAGGTTTTCAGCCAGTCCGTGATCAGCTTCTTGCCTTCATCCGGAAAAAACTGAGACTGCTGCATCATCGTGGAGACCATCTTCTCCGTCTGTTCCTGCATGGCGGCCATTGCCTCAAACGAGGCATCAAAAGCCTTCTTGTTAAAATCCACCATCTGTTTTGCGATCTGCTTGGGTTCCATTGTATTTCCTCCTTATTTTTTTGTTTACGGCTGTTTATATGTCACCCTTGACGGGTCTATTTTCCGTTTTTTTGGTTTTGCCGGATTTTTTCAATTCGACTTTTCCTTCCCGCAACAACGCCGGTCAAGATATTTTGCGTTTGCAAAAATCCAATAAGCAAGAAGGTTATATTTTATGCTTTCCGACAAAATTTAAAATTATCTTTTTAAATTCAATATAATATAAAAATATTTTCCATACTTTCCGTTTGCTTTGAGGATAATTATAGCCACCATTTACTGTTTGTCAAGAACAAAATGTTGCGCTGCAAAATATTTTTCCCTTGCAATGTCGGCTGGAATTGAATAGAAGAAGCCAGGAGGTTCGCATGGATCAGAATAAGCTGATTTTAAAGAAGTATACCAACCGAAGGCTCTACGATACGGAAAAAAGCATTTATGTTACGCTGGATTACGTGACGGATGCCATCCGCCTGGGACACCGCATTCAGGTGACGGACGCCAAAACCGGCGAAGACGTCACCCCTGCCATCCTGACGCAGATTGTTCTGGAAGAGGCGCGCAAAAAGAAATTCCTGCTGCCCCCTCCCCTGCTCTACCTGATCATTCAGTATGGGGAAAATGTTCTGACGGATTTTTTTGAAAAATACCTCGAACAGACGATTCGCAACTATCTTTTGTTCCGCAACATGGCTGATGATCAGTTTAAACAGTGGCTCGATTTCGGTGAAAACTACACCAAAATGAACCCGCAGGACATGGCCGGCCTTGCGCCTTTCAAATCCCTGCTGGATCTGTTCCCGGGTACCGAAGCCAAAAATCAGAAACCGGACAAATCCTGACGACGAAAGCCGCCGTTGCATGGAATATGAGGCACCGGGGACAACTATTCCTTGACATTATGTTTTGCATCTCTTAACATGCGCGCCAGCGCGAAGAAGGGCGCATTTTTTACCTATGTACTCGAAAAAAATAGTCATTCGCTACACGCCGGAAATCGTCCAGCAGCCGGTCATTCATCTTCTGGCCCAAAAGCACAACCTTGTTTTCAACATTCTGAAAGCAAGGATTTTCCCGCGCCGCGAAGGCGTCATCGTCCTTGAATTATCGGGGGAAAAGGAAGATTTTGACCGCGGCATCCGCTTCCTCAAGGAAATGGGGCTGCAGGTGGAGGCTCTTTCCAAAAGCGTGTTTCAAAACATCGAAAAATGCGTTCATTGCGGCGCGTGCACCGGATTCTGCCCGACCGGAGCCCTATCCTTCGAAAAACAGACACAAAAGGTCCTGTTCGACCCTGAAAAGTGCAACGGCTGCGAGCTGTGCGTCTCCGCCTGCCCCGTCCGCGCCATGGAAATCAATTTATTATAACATCCCCATTTTACCGACATTATCCGAAAAGAGCGCATTTTCCCGCGGTCTTTCTTATTTTCTTTTGGATAAAAATCCGCATTTGATGTATGGAACGAATCCGCATGGATGGATATTCATTTTTGTTCCCTGCTTGAACATTTTTGTCCCGGATGTAAACCCTATCAGAAAGGCGACTTTCCCATGGAAATCATCAAAAACGGATTCGACAATGAAAAGTATATCACCGAGCAGACCGCTGAAATTCTTCAGCGCGTCGAAAGATTCAACAACAAGCTCTATCTGGAATTCGGGGGCAAGTTGCTCTACGATTACCATGCGGCCCGGGTGCTGCCCGGCTATGATCCCAACGTCAAGATGCGGCTCATCAAAGAGCTGAAAGACCGCGCGGATATTCTGCTTTGCATCTATGCGGGCGACATCGAACGGAAAAAAATCAGGGCGGACTTCGGCATCACCTACGATACGGACGCAATGAAGCTGATCGACGATCTGCGCGGCTGGAACATCAACGTGATGGGCGTCGTCATCACCCGGTTTGAAAACCAGCCCTCCGCGGTCCTTTTTAAAAACAAGCTGGAGCGGAGGGGAATCCGGGTTTTCACGCATCGGTTCACGAAAGGCTACCCGACCAACGTGGACATGATCGTCAGCGACGAAGGATACGGCGTCAACGATTACATTCCCACCGAAAAGCCGCTGGTGATCGTCACGGGACCGGGCCCCGGCAGCGGGAAGCTGGCCACATGCCTGTCCCAGCTCTATCACGATTACAAACGCGGCGTGAAATCCGGATACGCCAAGTTTGAAACCTTTCCCATCTGGAACCTGCCGCTCAAGCATCCGGTCAACGTCGCCTATGAAGCGGCCACCGCCGATATCCGCGATTTCAACCAGATCGATCCGTTCCACCTGGAGGCCTACGGCGAGGCCCGGGTCAATTACAACCGCGACGTTGAAGTTTTTCCCGTGCTGAGAAGGATTCTGGAAAAAATCACCGGTGAGCCGTCTTTTTACAAGTCCCCCACGGACATGGGCGTCAACCGGGCCGGATTCGCCATCACGAACGATGAGGTGACGAAAGAGGCGTCCAATCAGGAAATCATCCGCCGCTATTTCCGGTATCGCTGCGAATACGCCATGGGCTTTTCGGACAAGGAAACGGTCCAGCGCGTGGAACTGTTCCTCAACAACTTCAATCTGAAACCGGAGGACCGGCGCGTTGTCGTTCCGGCGCGGCAGGCGGCCGAAGAGGCGATGGAGCGCGAAAAGGGAAATGAAGGCATATTCTGCGGCGCGGCCATCGAGCTCAAAGACGGTTCGATCATCACCGGCAGCAACTCCCCGCTCATGCACGCGGCCTCCAGCGTGGTCATCCACGCGATCAAGCACCTGGCGGATATTCCGGGCAAAATCAAGCTGCTGCCCGCCAGCATCACGGATTCCATCGGGAAGCTGAAGACGGAGATTCTCAACGAAAAAAACGTCAGTCTGGATCTGGAAGAGGCGCTCATCGCGCTCAGCATCAGCGCCACGACGAATCCGGCGGCGGAGCTTGCGCTGGAAAAATTAAAGGATCTGCACAACTGCGAAGTGCATATGACTCACATCCCCACACCCGGCGACGAAGCGGGGCTCAGGCGCATGGGCGTCAATCTGACCAGCGACCCGAATTTTTCAACCAACGATCTTTTTATCACTTAGCGGCCGGTTTTTTCTCCGGAGCGCTCTTTTTCTTTTCATCGCACTCGCCGGTTTTTTCCGGCGTCGTTTTCAGGGATGATTTGATTTCCTCGGGGGCTTTCTGCATCCGATCCGCGATGTCGCTTGCATCCTTCCAGAGACCGCTGACCGTATGCCATATCTGTTTTCCGCCGGTGATGAAGGTCTGGGCATTTTGCTTGATTTTACCGGGCATGGATGCCGGGTCTGAAAGCAGATTTGCGCCGCCCGCCAGCAGAATCACGATGAGCAGAAGAACGGCCAATTTGATGAATTTGCTGAGGATAAAGTAAAGAACGGCGATGAGGACAAAAATCGTGAGCAGCGTGAAAACCGTCGGATGTGCCGATAAATAGGAAAACAAAGCGTCCATCATTCAGCTCCCTTTTCTTTAGGGGAGCCTTTAGCTCATTTTAATCATAAAATCCATTTGTTTGTCTTGACAAGAAATCGGTTGTCCCCTAGAAAAAAACCGTCCGGAGGAACCAGGGAAACGAAGATGCTCAAAATCGGCCTCGCCACACTGGGGTGCAAAGTCAATCAATGCGATTCCGCGGCATTGTCGGAAAATCTGAAGTCCGCCGGTTTTTCCCTGGTGCCGTTCAACAACTTTGCCGACGCCTATATCATCAACACTTGCACCGTCACCGCATTTGCCGATTTTCAGGCGCGCCAGCTTATCCGCAGGGCGCTTCGGCAAAATCCCGCAGCCCGCATCGTGGTGACCGGCTGTTACGCCCAGACGCAGCCCCTCCTGTTGGCAGGCATGGAAGGCGTAGCCCACGTGGTGGGCAACGATCACAAGCACAAAATCACCGAACTTCTTTGCCGTCCGGCTTCCGACACGCCGCAAATAATGGCGGGCGATATCTTGCGGCAGCAACGTTTTCCTTCTGCCTCTGCCTCGGGCCTTGCGGGACGGACACGCGCCTTTTTCAAGATTCAGGACGGATGCGGCGCCTTTTGCAGTTATTGCATCGTGCCGTTCGCCCGCGGACCAAGCCGCAGCCTGCCGTTTCGCGAGGTGCTGGAAGGCGCGCGGAATTTCATCGATCAGGGCTTTCGGGAAATCGTTCTCACCGGCATTCATCTGGGAGACTACGGTCACGACCTGCAGCCCCGGACCGGCCTGGTCCGGGCGCTGGAGGTCCTGCTGTCGAACCACCCGGAAACCAGGTTTCGGCTCAGTTCCATCGAACCCAACGAAATTTCGGATGAACTCTTGGGACTGTTCAAGCGCTTTGTGAACCTCTGCCCGCATCTGCACATTCCGCTGCAGAGCGGCGATGATTCCATTTTAAAAAGCATGAAGCGCGGCTATGACACGGCCTTTTATCGCTTGCTTATTGAAAACATCGCTCAAACGGCGGCGGATATCGCCGTCGGCATCGATGTCATGGTTGGCTTCCCCGGCGAAGGGGAAAAGGAATTTTGCCGTACCATGGAATTGCTGGAAAAGATTCCCGCCGCCTATCTTCACGTCTTTCCCTATTCGGAGCGACCGGGAACCGCCGCGGTGGAGCTGCAGCCCAAGGTCCCGACGATGGTCAAAAAGGAGCGGGCCGCCGCCGTGCGCGCGCTGGGTGCAAAAAAAAGAGAGGCCTTCTCGCGGCGCTTTTTGGGAAGCGTCCTTCCGGTTCTGGTGGAGAAGACCCGGGACAAACATACCGGTCTCGCCAAAGGCTTTTCACACAATTATCTTCCGGTACTGCTGGACAAATCCGCCGTTTCTTTAGTAAATAATCTCGTCAACGTCAGGATCGATCAGATTCTTGACGGCAAGCTGATCGGGAGGGTTTTGGATGAATAACGACAGGACGAAAAAACTGGCCGAGCTTCAGGAAAAGCTTTCCTATTCCTTCCGCGATCCGGAGCGCCTTTCCACCGCTCTGACGCACCGCTCCTACGTCAACGAAAATCCACAGACGGGCGGCGAGGATAATGAAAGGCTCGAATTTCTGGGCGATGCGGTTCTGGGGCTTTGCGTGAGCGACCTTCTGATGAAAAAATACCCGGATTTCGACGAAGGCACCCTGTCCAAAATCCGTTCCTCGCTGGTCAATGAAAAACCCCTGGCGTCTCTGGCCTCTCAACTGGGACTGGGAGACTGCCTTCTTCTGGGCCGGGGAGAAGAACACTCCGGCGGCCGAGCCAAAGAGTCCCTGCTGGCCAACGCGCTGGAAGCGGTCATCGCCGCGATCTATTTGGATTCCGGTTTCAGTAAAGTGAAGACCCTCCTGCGGCGGCTGATGAAACCCCTGATGAAGGACGAGGCGATTGCCGCCCAATACCCGGACTACAAAACCGCCCTCCAGGAGATTTGCCAGAAAAAGTACAAAACCGCACCGATCTATACGCTGCTTGCCGAAAGCGGCCCCGAGCATGAAAAAATCTTCGAGATGGAAGTCGTCATCGGGGACGACATCCGGCACATCGGACGCGGAAGAAGCAAAAAAGAAGCCCAAAAGCAGGCGGCGCAGAAAGCCTGGGAAAGTCTGCATGGCGAAAACGGCACTTGATATCCCGCGCAGCAAAGTCCACCTCCCCCGGTGCACCGCGCCACCCCCGCCGGCGGGGGACACGGGGGAAAGTTTGCTTCCCGATCGAACCAAGAAACCGCTGATTATCCCCATCTTCATCATGAACCGAGGCTGTCCGCAACGCTGCGTTTTCTGCAACGAAAAAATCGCCGCCGGAAATTTCTCCCCGGAAATCACCCGATCCTTCTTTGATGCCGAAGTTGCCTCCTATCTGCGCCGGAACAGAGATCGGAAACGCAGCGTGGAAATAGCCTTTTACGGGGGCAGTTTTACCGGGCTTCCCGAAGAGGAACAGACGCGGCTTTTGGCCTGGGGCAATGCGTATATCCGGCAGGGGCGGGTCGCTGCAATGCGAATTTCCGCGAGACCCGATCAACTCCATGAAAAAGAACTGGTGTTTCTGCATGCGGGCGGCGTCCGGACCATTGAAATCGGGGCTCAATCCTTCAACGACCGGGTCCTTCACCAGGCGGGCCGGGGGCATGACGCACAGGCCATCGTGAGAGCCGTCCGCTGCATTCATGCTCTCGGATTGAAAAGCGGCCTGCACCTGATGGCGGGTCTTCCCGGCGACACCAAAGAAAGCTTTTTGCAGACGCTGGCCCGCACAGTCGAACTTCGACCGGATACGGCGCGCATTCACCCCGTGCTGGTGTTTCGGGACACGCCGCTTGCGGAGGAATTCCGGGCCGGCCGCTACCGGCCGCTGTCCCTGGAAGAGGCCATCGACTGGTGCCGCCTGGCCTGGGAAACGCTTGTGCCGGCGGGCATTTCCATCATCCGCTTCGGGCTGCAGACAACCCCGGAAATGCTTCAGGAAGGCGCTGTAACGGCCGGCCCCTGGCATCCCTCCTTCGGCAGCCTGGTCTATTCGGCCGTTTTTTACGCCGCGATGGAAAAATTGCTGGGCCACGCCCCCCGCAACGCAAAGATGCTGCGATTTGCCGTCGCGGACTGCGACCAGTCGCATAGTCGCGGTTACGGCGGCAAAAACATTGAGGCCATAAAAACGCTTTACCCCGACGCGCAAATCATTATAGACTCCGATCCCAAAAGAGATCCGGGTCACCTATCTCTGGAGACCGAGACGGGGAAAACCGTCTCCGCCAGGATTCCGGGGATCCTCTGAAAGGACGGGAGAAACCCCTTGTTCAAATCCGGTTTTATCGCCATACTGGGACGCCCGAATGCGGGCAAGTCTACATTTTTCAACGCCGTGGTCGGCGACAAAATTTCGATCGTCGCGGATAAGCCGCAGACCACGCGCAACCGCATTTCCGGCATCCTGAACCTGCCCGACGCGCAAATGATTTTTCTGGACACGCCGGGGATGCACAAGCCCAAAACACCGCTGAACCGGGCCATGGTAAAAGCGGCCCGGGATACGATCGGCGACGCCGATCTTCTCCTCATGATGGTCGATGCGGCAAGCCCCATCGGGACACACGATCTTTACCTCGTCGAAGCCCTGGCCGGAGTCGGCGCGCCGGTGTTCCTCGCGATCAACAAAATCGACCGGATCAATAACAATCTTCTGTTGCCCCTGATCGACCGGTGCCGAAAACTTTATGATTTTACGGATATTTTCCCCATCAGCGCCCTCAAGAGGCAGGGCCTGGACGAACTGATCCGCGGCATGAAAGAGGCGCTGCCGGAAGGTCCGAAGCTTTTTCCCGAGGACATCGCGACGGAAGCCACTGAACGGTTCATCGCGGGCGAGTTCATCCGCGAGCAGATTCTGCGCCTGACGGGCCAGGAAATCCCCTATGCTTCGGCCGTCGAGATTGACGCGTTCAAGGAAGACGAAAGCAAAAACCTGATCCGCATCAGCGCGACAATCCTGGTGGAAAAAGCATCGCAAAAAGCGATCCTGATCGGCAAAAAAGGTTCCATGCTCAAAAAAATCGGAACGCAGTCCCGGCTGGCCATGGAAAATCTTTTCGGCGCAAAGGTTTTCCTGGAGCTGTTCGTCCGCGTCAGAAAAGACTGGACCCGTTCGGATAAAATTCTGCGAGAGCTGGGACTGATCCAGTAGAGGAGCGCATGCAGGCAAAACCCGTCATCGCCATTGTCGGCCGGCCCAACGTGGGTAAATCGACGCTGTTCAACCGCATCGCGGGCAAGCAGAAGGCCATCGTCATCGACGAACCGGGCGCCACGCGCGACCGCAATTACATGGACTGCGTCTGGCACGACAAAGCCTTCACCCTGATCGACACCGGCGGATTCGAGCCGGCGACGGAGGAGCGGATTCTCGTGCAGATGCGCGAGCAGACCAATCTGGCCATTGAAGAAGCCGACGTCATCATCTTTCTGATGGACGGCCGGGACGGTCTGACGCCCTCGGACATTGAAATCGCGCGACAACTGCGCGGCCGGGGCAAAAATGTGTTTTATGCCGCCAACAAAGTGGACGGCGTGCGCCATGAAGAACTTCTGACGGAGTTTTACCGGCTGGGCATTGACGAACTTTATTCCATCTCCGCCCAGCACGGATTGGGCGTAGATGAATTGCTGGCCGTACTGACGGAAGGGTTTCCCGACGCCGTTGAAGGCAAAGAGGATGAGAATGAACCCATCGCGGTGGCGATTGTCGGCAAACCCAACGTCGGCAAATCATCGCTGGTCAACCTGATTTCCGGAAAGCAGAGAAGCATTGCCAATCCCACTCCCGGCACCACGCGAGATGCCGTCGACACCACCATCAAAGTGCACGGCCGGCGCTATCTGCTCATTGACACGGCGGGCATCCGCCGGAAAAACAAGATCAGTTTGACGCTGGAAAAATACAGCGTCATCCAGGCGCTCAAATCGATCAACCGATGCGATATCGCACTGGTGCTGATCGATGCGGAAGAAGGCATGACCGAACAGGACGCCAAAATCGTGGGGCTGGCCTATGAGCGCGGCAAAGCCTGCATTATCGTAGTGAACAAATGGGACAAGATTGAAAAGGACAACGCCACCGTGGGCAAGTTTGTCGAGGATATTCACGACAAAATCAAATTCATGGATTTTGCGCCCATCCTTTTCATCTCCGCCCTGACCGGACAGCGAGCGCCGAAGATCTTCGATCTCATCAACGAGGTTTACAGCCAGTATTCAAAACGGGTGGACACCTCGCCCCTGAACGACCTGGTGGAAAAATGCGTCCGGAAAAACCCCATGGCCCGCTTTCAGAACCGCTCCATGAGCATCTCTTACGCGACGCAAACCGGCATCAAACCGCCCACATTCATCTTGTTTGTCCCCCACGCCAAAGGCGTCCACTTTTCCTATGAGCGCTATCTGATGAATGCCATCCGCTCCGAATTCGGCTTCGACAAGGTCCCGATCAAGCTGATCTTCCGCAAAAAGCGCTAAAGGCATCTCTCGCCGTCCTGATGACCGGCCTTTACGCCTTCTTTTTCCTTTTCAGAACTTCCGGCAGCACCGTTGCCCGCAGTTTTTTCTTGTCGAACTTGCCCACGCTGGTCTTGGGCAGCTCCTGCAGGAAAACAATTTCGTCGGGAATCCACCATTTGGCGACCTTGTCTTTCAGATAATCCTGAATAACCTCCTTGGTGACGTTGCTTGCCGATTCCGGCCGGAGCACCACGCAGGCCAGCGGCCTTTCCTGCCACTTGGCATCCGGCAGGCTGATGACCGCCGCTTCCAGCACGCCGGAGAATCCCATGATGGCGTTTTCCAGATCGATGGAGGAAATCCACTCGCCGGCGCTTTTGATGAGGTCCTTCGTCCGGTCCACGAGGGTGAGGTAGCCCTCTGGATTCATGATTCCGATGTCTCCGGTATGAAACCAGCCGTCTTTAAAAGTAATGGCGCTCTGCTGCGGGTTTTTGTAATATTCGCCGGCGATCCACGGTCCGCGCACCAGAATTTCTCCCATGTCCCTGCCGTCCATGAGGGCCTCTTTCCCCGTTTCCAGGCTGATCAATTTAACATCAAGCCCGGGCACGGGCATTCCCGCCGTTGTCCGGATGTCAATCTTTTCATCCGCGCTCAGTGTTTGCATATAGCTTTTTGGGATCGATAGGGTAACCACCGGAGACGTTTCCGTGGCGCCGTAACCCTGGGAAAGAATGACGCCGTATTTCTTTTCAAAGGATTCGATAAGATGCCTCGGCAGCGCCGATCCGCCGGAGAAAAAATTGACGACGGAAGAGAAGTCATGCGCACCGCCCTGCTCCAGATAATTGTGAAGCATGATCCAGATTGTCGGCACGCCGCAGGAAAAG
>DAOTJI010000086.1:0-10201 GCA_035448625.1 Smithellaceae bacterium
ACCATGCAAATGCCCTGGCCCCCGCCGCCGCAGATCGTCTCCAGAGCGAAGCGGGCGTTGCTCCGCTGCATTTCGTTCAGCAGCGTGGTGAGCCGCATCGTGCCGGTCGCCCCGATGGGGTGCCCCAGCGAGATGCCCGAGCCGTTGATGTTGACTTTCGCGTCCATCTGCTCGTCGGAAAGCCCCGCAAGACGCGAATCCGCCAGGCACTGAACGGCAAAGGCCTCCTGGACTTCGATCAGGTCCATGTCGTGGATGGTCTTGCCGATCTTCGCCAGCGCCTTGTTGACGGCCGCCGGAACGGCCGGGTAGGTGAGCGTCGGATCGGTGGCCGCGACCGCGCAGGAACGGTAGGTGGCAAGCGGCTTGAGGCCCAGTTCCTTTGCCTTCTTCTCGGACGCGAGGATCACGACGGCCGCTCCGTCGTTTTCCGAAGAGGAGTTGCCCGCCGTGCAGACGCCGTCCTTGTAAACGGGTTTGAGTTTGGCCAGCTTTTCCAGCGTGGTTTCGCGGCGGGGTCCCTCGTCGGTTTTGAAATGAATCTCCTGTCCGCTTTTATCCCTGCCCACGGGCACCGGCGCGATCTCATCGGTGAATTTGCCCGCGTCCTGAGCCGCCACGGCGCGCTCGTGGGATCGGAGCGCCCAGCGGTCCGCTTCTTCGCGGGTGATGCCTTCTTTTTTGGCCGCGGTTTCCGCCCAGGTCATCATCGAGCTCAATTCGCCGTAGCGCCAGATGGGCTGGCTCATGACGCGGCCCCGCTGAATCCGGTCGTAAAAGGGAATGCCCCACATGGCCAGCGCTCCGTGGCCGCGCGGCATGAAGCCGTATTTTTCATGGTTCTTGCCGCCCAGTCCCCACCGGATGTCTCCGGGAATGTAGAGTTCGCCCTGGCTCATGGATTCCATGCCGCCGGCGATGACGATGTCGGCGTTGCCGGTTTGAATCTGCAAAGCGCCGTAATAAACGCTTTCCAGACCGGAACAGCAGCGCCGGTCGATCATGCCGCCGGGGATGTTGTCCGGCCAGTCGGCGTCCAGGACGGCCATGCGGGCGCCGTTGGCGCACTCGCCGTTCTGATAGGCCGATGCCATGATGACGTCATCCACCTGGGCCGGTTCGATGCCTGCTTTTTGAACTGCCGCCTTCAGGACGACACTGGCCAGACGATAGACCGGCACGTCCTTGAGCGCTCCGCCGTACGCGCCGATCGGCGTCCGCGCGCAGCTGATAAACACGACGTTTTCCATCTCTATGGTTCCCCCTGTGCAGTTTTGTGAATCATACCTCCGCCGGCTTTTTTTAACCATGTTTTTCTGCCGGTACATACGACGAATAGACCGGATCATACATCAGCGACTTGATGTAGCCCGGCAAATTGGAAGGTTCCTTCATCGCGGTGAGTTTTCCGGCAAAGGCGACTTTGGCCACGGCCAGCGCAATGGCGGCCGAAACGTCCCGGATGCGCGTAAGCGACGGAAAGATTCTTCCTTTTTCAAGATCATCCTTCGATACCTGTTCGTCCAAACATTTTGCCGCGGCGGCAAACATTTCGTCCGTCACTCTCGTGGCTTCCGAGGCCAGGACGCCAAGGCCGACGCCGGGGAAGATGTAAACGTTGTTGGCCTGTCCCGGAACAAAGGTTTGACCGTCCATCTCCACCTTTGGAAACGGACTGCCGCCGGCAAAGACGGCGCGCCCGTTCGTGTGGCGGTAAGCGTCCTCGGCCGTGCATTCCGCCCGGGAGGTCGGGTTGGAAAGCGCAAAAATAATCGGCCGTTCGTTCATGCGGGCCATGGTTTCCAGAATTTCCGGCCCAAAGACGCCGGGCTGCCCCGCCGCGCCGATGAGAACCGTCGGCCGGACGGCTTCCACCGTTTCCGCGAGATTTCGGTGAAAAGGAAAATCATGGGCGAAGCGGCGCTTGTGTCGGCTCAAATCCTCCCGGCCGGCCACGACGAGCCCTTTGGAATCCACGAACCAGCAACGGCGGAGGGCTTCTTCCTCGGCAAGCCCCTGCCGGATCATCGCGGAGACGGCCAGATTCCCGATGCCCAGGGCTGCTTCTCCCGCGCCCAGAAACACGATCCGCTGTTCGGTGAGCTTTCCCCTGGTCATGCGCAAAGCGGAGTAGAGTCCCGCCAGCGCGACGCCCGCCGTGCCCTGAATGTCGTCGTCGAACATGCAGCACCGGTCTCGGTAACGGTCCAGCAGGCGGAAGGCGTTTGGGTTGCCGAAGTCTTCCAGCTGGATCATGACCTTCGGGAATGCCTCGCCGGCTGCTTCCATAAATTCATCGATCAGTTCGTCGTATTCTTTTCCTTCCAGTCGCGGCTCCGGCAGGCCGATATACTGCGGATCGCTCCACAGGTCGCTGTTGTTGGTGCCGACGTCGATCATGACGGGCAGGCAGACGGCCGGGTCAATCCCCGCGCAGGCCGTGTAGAGGGACAGTTTGCCCACGGGAATGCCCATGCCGTTAGACCCCAGATCGCCCAGGCCCAGAATCCGTTCGCCGTCCGTGACGACGATGACCCGGACTTTGCGGTGCGGCCAGTTGAGCAGCACCTCTGGAATGCGTCCGCGGTCGTAGCGGGTCAGCGTGATGCCGCGGGGGCGGCGGTACAAATGGCTGTATTCCTGGCAGGCCAGCCCCACCGTGGGGGTGTAAACGAGGGGGCTCAATTCTTCCAGATGGTCCACGAGCGCCTTGTAAAAAAGCTGTTCGTTGCGGTCCTGCAGGCCGATCAGGTAGAGATATTTTTCCAGAGGATTGGGCTTGCGCCGGACGTTGTACATCACGTGCTCGACCTGCTGCTCTTGGGTCGAGATACGCGGCGGCAGGAGACCCTGCAGACCCAGCGCTTCACGTTCAGCCGCGGTAAAGGCCGTCCCTTTGTTCAGGGCCGGATCGTGGAGCAGTTCCAGCCCCCGGGGAAATCCGCCGCCGGGCTTGTCGTGCGTTTGCATCGTTTTCACTTCCCGTCCTTTCAACCGCCGGCCGCCGCCTCCGCGGGCGTTTCATTTTCGTATTTGGCCCGCAGATATTTCTCCATCGTCTGGGGAAACAGGACCCAGCCCAGCAGGTCTTCATCGCTTCGCGCCAGATCGCCCATCGCTTTTTTTGCCTCTTCTATTTCCGGAGGAAGATGGTCCGCCGGCCTGCCGGTGAGGGGCGTCTGTCCGCGTCTGTAATTTTTGAGTATTTTTGGGGTCAGTTCCGGGTCCGTCGGCACGGGGGTCCTGCCGTAGAGGCCCAGCACGAGATCTTTGAGTTGGTTTGAAATCCTTGCGTAGCGCCCGAACAGGACGTTCAACACCGCCTGGGATCCGATAATCTGCGACGTCGGCGTCACCAGGGGCGGGTAGCCCATGTCTTTTCGCGTCCGGACGACTTCCCTGTAGATTTCCTCCAGACGGTCCAGTGCCTTCATTTCCTTGAGCTGGCCGGTCAGGTTGGAAATCATGCCGCCCGGAATCTGATGGGCAAGCACGCCGTTGTCGATGATGGAAAGCCTCTGATCCGCCAGCAGATGCCGGTATTTGGGGGCGATCTTTTCCAAATGTTCGCTCATTTTCAGGAGCTTGCGGAGGTTGATTCCCGGGTCCCTGTCCGATCCCTGAAGCGCCGCCACAATGGGTTCGATGGCGGGCATGGAGGTCCTCAGCGCATAGGGCGCAAGGCAGGTGTCGATAATATCCACGCCGGCCTCGATGGCTTTCAGATACGTCATGCTGCCCATGCCGCTGGTGTAGTGCGTGTGCAGATGCAGCGGAACCCGGAGTGCCTTTTTCAACTCGGTGATCAGATTGAACGCGTCGTAGGGAGACAGCAGGCCGGCCATGTCCTTGATGCAGACGGTGTCCGCGCCCATTTGTTCGAGCTCTCCCGCTTTTCTCACGTAGAAGTCAAGATTGTAAATCTCCCCGCCCAGACGGCTTTCGGTGAGGGAGTAGCAGACGGTCCCTTCCACATGCTTGCCGTTGGCCTTGATTCTTTCCACGCAGGTTTCCAGGTTGCGGAAGTCGTTGAGGGCGTCGAAACAGCGGAAAATGTCGATGCCGATCTCGCAGGATTTATCGACGAAAGCCCGCACGACGTCGTCGGCGTAGTGACGGTATCCCACCAGGTTCTGTCCGCGCAGCAGCATGGCAAAGGGGGTTTTCTTGACGTATTTTTTCAAGATCCGGGGCCTGGCCCACGGATCTTCGTTGAGGAACCGGTGCATCGCGTCAAACGTCGCGCCGCCCCAGACCTCCATGGCCCAGAAGCCGCAATGGTCCATTTCTTCGGCGATCGGGATCATGTCCTCGGTCTTCATTCGGGTCGCGTAAATGGACTGATGGCCGTCCCGGAACGTGTTGTCCTGAATTCTGACCGGGCGGGCGGGGCCGGTTATGGGGTCGGTCATGCAAAACTCCTTGCTGCGTATGAATCTGACGCATCCGTAGTTGCAGCAAATAGCATGCCAGCCATTTTTCAGCCTTTTTGGGTCCAACCGATGCGCACGGGCGCCCGTCGTTCTTCAGTTCTCAATAGATATTATGCTATTGCGGCGCAAATGTGATATGCACCAGTCGGTTTGCCCGGCAGGGGACGGATGTATATCAACTATACGGCTTGCTGAAGAACCGTATATTTTATAAACAGGCTGCCCCGCGCGCAGCCGAAGCAAAAAATCCGGCGGGAAGCAGTCGCGGCCGCTTCCCGCACCATATCGAAGGAGGTTTCATAGTGACCGCACACCAGAAAATGAAACAATGGAAGGAAGCCGCCCTCCGGGAGCTGAAGGGAAGGCCCCTGGAGTCATTGAACTGGGCGACGCCGGAGGGCATCGTCGTCAAACCGATCTACACCGCGGAAGACCTGGCGGGCCTGGACACCGTCAATACGCTGTCCGGTCTGGCCCCCTATTTGCGGGGGCCCACGGCCACCATGTACGCCAACCAGCCCTGGACGATCCGCCAGTATGCGGGATTCGCCACGGCCAGGGAATCCAATGCCTTTTACCGGAAGAATCTGGCCGCGGGGCAGACGGGTCTGTCCGTGGCTTTCGACCTGGCCACCCACCGGGGATACGACTCGGATCATCCCCGCGTGGCGGGCGACGTCGGCAAGGCGGGCGTGGCCATCGACTCCGTCGAGGACATGAAAATCCTCTTTGACCAAATTCCGCTCGACAAGGTTTCCGTGTCCATGACGATGAACGGCGCCGTCCTGCCGATTCTGGCGGGGTACATCGTGGCCGCCGAAGAGCAGGGCGTGGCGCAAAGACAGCTCGCCGGAACCATTCAGAATGACATCCTCAAGGAATTTCTGACGCGCAACACCTACATCTATCCGCCGCGGCCCTCCATGCGGATCGTTTCCGACGTCATCGCCTACTGCTCGAAACATATGCCGCGCTACAACACCGTTTCGATCAGCGGCTATCACATCATGGAAGCGGGTGCGGACTCGGTGCTGCAGACGGCTTTCACGCTGGCCGACGGCAAGGAGTATATCCGCGCCGCCATCGACGGCGGATTGAAAATCGACGACTTCGCTCCGCGCCTGTCGTTTTTCTTCGGCGTGGGCATGAACTTTTTCATGGAAATCGCCATGCTGCGGGCGGCGAGGTATCTGTGGCATCAAATCGTGGGCGAGTTCCATCCGACCAATCCCCGCTCGCAGGTGCTGAGAACGCACGTGCAGACGTCCGGCTGGAGCCTGACGCAGCAGGATCCCTACAACAACATCATCCGCACCACGCTGGAGGCGCTGGCCGCGGCGCTGGGCGGCACGCAGTCGCTGCACACCAACTCGTTCGACGAGGCGGTGAGCCTTCCCACTCCTCTGTCTTCGCGCATCGCCCGCAACACGCAGATCATCATTCAGGAGGAATCGCAGATCTGCCGCGTGGTCGATCCGCTGGGCGGATCCTACTACGTGGAGGCCCTCACGGCGTCCATTGCCCGGGAAGCGAAAAAAATCATGGACGAAATCGAGGAGCTGGGCGGCATGGCCCGCGCCATTGAAACCGGCATGCCCAAGATGCGCATCGAGGAGTCGGCCGCCAGGCGGCAGGCCCGCATCGATCAGGGAAAAGACACCATCGTCGGCGTGAACAAATACAAAATCAAGGAGGAAACTCCGATCGACGTTCTGGACATTCCCGCCAGCGTACGCGACGAGCAGATCGCCAGAATCAAACAGATCCGGGCCAAACGCGACAACGCCGCCGTGGGCAAAGCGCTGGAGCGTCTGACGCAGGTGGCCGAAAAGGGGGGGAATCTTCTGGAAGCCGCAATCGAGGCGGTGCGGCTGCGGGCCACGGTGGGCGAAGTCTCCGACGCCTTAGAAAAGGTTTTCGGCCGCTACGTCGCCACCACGCGGGTGATCTCCGGAGCGTACTCCTCGGAATACGGAGACGACGAGGTGATCCGGTCGCTTCGGGCCCGGACGGAGAAATTTCTGGAAAAGAACGGACGCCGTCCCCGCCAGCTTGTGACCAAAATGGGCCAGGACGGCCACGACCGGGGGATCAAGGTGGTGGCCACCGCTTACGCGGATATCGGCTTTGACGTGGACATCAGTCCGATGTTCCAGACGCCGGAGGAAGCGGCCAAAATGGCCATTGAAAACGATGTCCACGTGGTGGGCGTTTCCAGCCTCGCGGCGGGCCACAAGACGCTGGTTCCGGAGCTCATCGAGCAGTTGAAGAAGATGGGAGGGGAGGACATCATCGTCGTGGTCGGCGGCGTCATTCCGCCCGCGGATTACGACTTTCTCTATGAGAAGGGCGTCCGGGGCATCTTCGGCCCCGGCACGGCCGTCACGAATTCGGCGGACCGGGTGCTTCAATTGCTGGAAGAGAAGTATCCATAAAAACAAAGGCGGAAGAAATGCCTCGTGGCGGGATTAACCGGACCGTCAAAGTCACGATAAAAACTGGAGGGAGCAAAAAAGCTTCACATTCCAACCTTCAGTCTGACGGCCTATTTTCCCACCCATTCCCAGACGGCCGCCGCGCCCTGGCCGTGGCCGATGCACATGCTTTCCACGGCGTATTGCACGCCGTAGAAGGGCATTTCGTGCATGATCGTCGTGGCGATCCGCGCGCCCGTGCAGCCCAGCGGATGGCCCAATGAAATGCCGCTGCCTTTGGGATTGAGCAGCTTGTGCCTGCGGATGCCCAGCTCCTTGGTGCAGTAGACCGCCTGGGCGGCGAAGGCTTCGTTGACTTCCCACAAGCCGATGTCTTCTTTTTTCAGGCCCGCGCGCTCAAGCGCCTTCGGAATGGCCACCGCCGGTCCGATGCCCATGTAGGCCGGATCGACGCCGACCACCGTATAGGCCGCCAGGCGCATCTTCGGTTTCAGGCCGTATTTTGCACAGGCCTCGGCGCTCGCGACGACCACGCAGGCCGCCGCGTCGTTGGTCTGGCTGGAGTTGCCCGCCGTGACCGTCCCTTTTTCATCCTTGATGAAGACGGGTTCGAGCTTGGCGAGCGTTTCCATCGTTGTGCCCGGACGGATGCCCTGGTCCCGGTCGACCACCATCTTTTTGGTGGAGCCGTCTTCCTGGGGGACGTCTGCGGAAATGGGCAGGATTTCGTCCTTGAAGAGGCCTTTTTGCGTGGCTTCGTGGGCCTTGGCATGGCTTTCCACCGCCATCTCGTCCTGCTCCCGGCGGCTGATGCCGTACTTGCGGGCGACCATTTCGGCCGTGTAGCCCATCGAGACCATTTTCGGATCGCAGAACTCCTGCAGCCGGGGATTCGGATCGGACATGGTGCCCATGGGAATATGCGTCATGTGCTGCGCGCCGCCTGCCAGAATCACTTCCGCCCAGCCCATGTTGATGGACGCGATCGCGAAGGCGATGGACTGGAGGCCGGAGGCGCAGAAGCGGTCGACGGTGCAGCCGGGAACGCTGTAGGGGAGCCCCGCCATGATGCCCGCGTAGCGGCCGATGTTGGAGCCCATGTCTTTCATGAGCGCCGTGCCGCCCCAGAGGACGTCGTCGATGACTTCCTTTTGATCCGCGAGCCCCGCCCTGCGGATCGCTTCGTTGATCACCAGCGCGGACAGGTCGTCGGCCCGCAGATGGGTGAACCACGAACTCTTTCCGGCCTTGGCAATGCCCGTCCGGACGCTCTCAACCAGATAAATGTCTCTCATCTTTTCATTCTCCTGAAAGAGTTATGGACGATTTTCCTGAACGGGGCGGGGTGCACCCCCGCCCCTTAAACCTGACCGTCCAGCAGCCCAGAGCCTTTTCTAACTGACCACCAGCGCCTCCTCGGGGCAGGTGAGGACCGTATCCTCTTCGCTCCGGATGAGCTGGGCGAGCAGAGGAGCGTTGGGCAGAATGGTGTTGGCGTAGTACCGGGCGGAAGCGATCTTGCCCGCGTAGAAGGCGCAGTCTCCTTCGCCGGGCTTCAGATTCTGCGATTTCTTTGCCGCGATGAGGGCCTGATCGATGAGGCACATCGCCACATAGACGTACGCAAAGACAAACAGCGCCTTCTGGGCGTAAAGCGGAATGAGCCGGCGCTTATGTTCCATGTCGGCCCACCAGGCGTTGTAAATCGCCCGGACCTCCTCCGCGGCGGCAAAGGCCTGCGAGAGATTTTTCATCTCCTTTTCAAACCCTTTTGCATTCCGGTTGGCTTCGATGAAATTCCCGATGTCCTGCATCCATGCGGCGAACGGTGCTCCGTCCTTCATCCGCATTTTCCGGCCGATGAGATCGTTGGCGTGGATGAACGACGTTCCCTCCCAGATGGTGAGGATCTTGGAATCGCGCAGGTACTGCTCGACGGGGTATTCCTGCGTGTAGCCCACGCCGCCCAGCACCTGGATGGCCTGCGCGATGACGCCCAGCGAAGCCTCCGAGCCGTAGCATTTGACGATGGGCGTGAGGATTTCGGCAAACGAAGAGCATCGCTTTGCCTTTTCCTTATCGGGCGAGTTGCTTTCGATGTCCAGGTAGTAGAACCCCCGGAAGATCATCGCCCGGATGCCTTCCACATGCGCCTTCATGTCCAGAAGCATGCGGCGGATGTCTTCATGCTTGATGATGGGCACCCGTTCGGCGTTCTTGATGCCGAAGGGCCTTCCCTGAATGCGCTCGGTGGCGTACTGGGAGGCGAAGTAGTAAGCGGCCGCGCCCTGCGTGTTGGCGTTGTGTCCCGTTCCGATGCGGGATTCGTTCATCATGTGGAACATCATGGCCAGGCCCTGCGAAAAGCCTCTGGCGTCGGGAGCGGACCCCAGCATGATGCCGCGGCAGTTGTCCTCGTCGCCGAAGTTCAAAAGCGCCGTGGCCTGGGCGTGGAGCCCCATCTTGTGTTCGACGCCCGCGGTGGTCACGTCGTTGGGCTCTCCCAGCGAGCCGTCTTCGTTCACCCAGTACTTGGGAACGATGTACAGGCCGATGCCGGGCGACCCCGGCGCTCCGCCTTCGGGGCGGGCCAGAAGCAGATGGATCGTGTTTTCGCCCGTGCCCTGGTCGCCGGCGGTGATGAACATCTTGGTGCCCTTGATTTTCCAGATGCGCGGGTCGTCGGTCGGATAGGAGCGGGTGATGATGTCGCCCGTGTCCGAGCCGAAGTTGGGTTCGGTGAGGCACATCGTGCCCTGCCAGGAACCGTCGAGCATTTTGGGGACAAACCGGTCGCGGTCTTGCTGCGTGCCGAAGCGCAGAATCAGATTGGCCGCGCCGGACGTGAGTTTGATGCAGGAGGTCAGGGCCGGACAGGCGGCGGTGTTCATCTCGGCGCACGCCTTGTACAGGATGAGCGGCATGCCGGTTTCCACCTTGATGCATTCGCTTGACGAGCCCCAGCCGTTCTGCTGCAGAAACCGGTAGGCTTCCTGGAACCCCGGAACCGGCGTGACCGTGCCTTTCTCGAACTTCAAGCCGATCTTGTCACCCGGCGCATTGATGGGATTGACGACTTCCCGGGCGACCTTGTAGCCTTCATGGATGAGCATGTCGATGTCGTCCATCGAAAAGTTTTCTTTGTAGCGGTCACAGGCCAGGACTTCCGCGGTCGGCAGCCACTCCTTCAAAATAAATTTCAAATCCCGAATGTCGTACTTGAACTCCATGGAACACTCCTTTTTCTAACGCCCTTCAGCCTTCAGCCTGTTTTTCACTTCTTCCCATACCCGATATTCCTGGCCGATTCTTCGATGGAAGTGAGCACCGCCG